>NZ_CP039634.1:600000-820000 GCF_004923295.1 Azospirillum sp. TSH100 | reverse complement strand
CAAGGGTTCGGCTGTTCGCCGATTAAAGTGGTACGTGAGCTGGGTTTAGAACGTCGTGAGACAGTTCGGTCCCTATCTGCCGTGGGTGTCGGAGTTTTGCGAGGATCTGTCCCTAGTACGAGAGGACCGGGATGGACATACCTCTGGTGCACCGGTTGTCACGCCAGTGGCATGGCCGGGTAGCTAAGTATGGACGGGATAACCGCTGAAAGCATCTAAGCGGGAAACCCACCTCTAAACCAGAGCTCCCTTGAGAGCCGTGACAGACCATCACGTCGATAGGAGGCATGTGGACGGACAGCAATGTCTGAAGCTAAGCCTTACTAATCGCTCGATCGGCTTGATCTCGACCCCACAAACCGCGCCATGCGCAGCAGCAAGCCTGCTCACAAAACAGCAGCTTGACAGCACGCGCCGCAGTTCGATACTCCTCCCTCACTTGCACTGAACAAGCTACAAGCTTCGGAAAAACAGCGTCGGTCTTGAGCCTGGGTGACCTGGTGGTCATGGCGAGGTGTCAAACACCCGATCCCATCCCGAACTCGGCCGTGAAAAGCCTCCGCGCCAATGGTACTGCGTCTTAAGACGTGGGAGAGTAGGTCGCCGCCAGGTCACTCAGCCTCAAGAGACGCTCAACACAAAGCTCATCCTTGCATCCTCACAGTCCGTCACCCCACACTCGAACATCCGCGGGGTGGAGCAGCCCGGTAGCTCGTCAGGCTCATAACCTGAAGGCCGCAGGTTCAAATCCTGCCCCCGCAACCAGTTCAACAAAAAGCCCGCACTCCAAAGGGAGTGCGGGCTTTTTGCTGTTCGCACCGACGGGCTTCTGCACCCAGTTGTCACGGCCCTCGTTTCCTGACCCGTGGTCATAGCGGTTGCGCCGTGGGGGTGGCATGTCGTACCCATTTCGCAAGTTGCATCCACGCGGATGCCCCCGCCGCGCATGCTTTTCCGGTATGCGCGCAAGCTGCGAGCAGATGGCGAGCCCATGGCCAAGCGCAAGGTTTTCGACGATTTCGATCCGGCCCCGCCCGGTCCTTCTGTCTCCGAGACTCTGCGCGCGACGCGCATGGCGCATGGCTATGACCTGCGCGACGTCGCGACGATGCTGCGCATCCGCTATCCTTACCTGCTGGCGATCGAGGAGGGACGATATCAGGAACTGCCGGGCAGCACCTATGCCATCGGTTTCTTGCGTTCCTACGCCGAATGCTTGGGGCTCGACCCCGACATGGTCGTCACCCGCTATAAGGAGGAGGCGGCCGGTAGCGTCCGCCGCCAGGAGCTCTATCTGCCGACACCGGCGGCCGAAGGGCGTGCATCGGGTGGGACTCTGCTGCTCGGCACGCTGGTGTTGGCCGGCATCGTCTATGGCGGCTGGTACTATCTGTCGGCGACCGACCGCTCGGTGGCTGACCTCGTCCCGACCCTGCCGGATCGGTTGGTCTCCTTGCTGGACGGCGTGCAGACCAAGCCGGCGGAACAGGTCGCGGACCAATCCGCAACCTCGAGCCAGCCGGGTGCCGAACCCTCGGTGCCCGCTCCGGTGATCACCGCGCCGTCGCAATCCACAAGCCAAGCCCCGGCAAATCCGGTTCCCGTCAGTTCGGCTCAGGTCGGGGCCGCGCCTTCAGTCCCGACGGCGGCCTCATCGGTTGCTGTCCAGCCGTCTACCGCTGGCAAGCCGATGCAGGCCAATACGCCTGCCGCCACGCCCGCGCCGGCAATCCCGCCGGGCGCGGCTGCCAGGCCGCAGGTCACCGCCGCCGCTCCCGCCATTCCGCCGGTTCTGTCCGCCAACACACCCGCTGCCAACCAGACGGGTGGGCAGGGCATCGTCAATGTGCCGGCCCCGCCGGCCGAGGATGATGACGAGGCGTCACCGCAGGATCCGACTCCGCTGAACGCCGCCGCGACCCCTTCGACCAGCCCTGCCACGCCGACCGCCTCGGTGCCGGCCAACGGCAAGGTCTATGGCACGCTGAACACCAACGCGAAGCTGATCCTGAAGGCAACGCAGGAAAGCTGGCTTCAGGTGCGTGATGGCAGCGAGATCGTTTTCACCCGCGTGCTGAAGCCGGGCGACACCTTCCGCGTTCCCGACAAGCCGAATGTGAAGATCCGTACCGGCAACGCCGGTGGTCTGGTGGTGATGGCGGATGGTGGCGAAAGCCCGCCGCTGGGCTCCGTCGGGCAGGTGCTGCGCGATGTCGCCATCGACAACCACGGGGTGGTCCGGCGCTGAAACCGGGCGGTGGACGCCAGCCATGCCCAGCCATGCGTTGACGGCGTCCCACCGCCCCTCTCCCTTGAATACCGGGCGCCGGAGCGCACTTCTGGCCTGACGCCGGCTGCGCTAGGATGCGGCCCCGGCATTTCCTATCGCTGTCCAGAGGCTGACCTGAGATGACCGTGCGCGCCTACCGCCAGATCCTTCGCCGCAAATCGCGCCAGATTCGCGTCGGCAACGTGCTTGTCGGCGGCGATGCGCCGATCTCGGTCCAGACCATGACCAACACGCCGACCACCGACGTGAAGGCGACGGTGGAGCAGATCCAGGCGGCCGAGCGGGTGGGGGCGGACATCGTCCGCGTATCCTGCCCCGACCGCGAGTCGGCTCTGGCGCTGAAGGACATCGTGCGGCAGGTCAAGGTGCCGATCGTCGCCGACATCCATTTCCACTACAAGCGCGCCATCGAGGCGGCGGAGAGTGGTGCCGCCTGCCTGCGCATCAACCCCGGCAACATCGGTTCGGCCGAACGGGTGCGCGAGGTGGTGAAGGCGGCCAAGGATCATGGCTGTTCGATGCGCATCGGCGTCAATGCCGGCTCGCTGGAGCAGGATCTGCTGGAGAAATATGGCGAGCCCTGCCCGGAGGCGATGGTCGAAAGCGCGCTGAACCACGCGAAGATCCTGGAAGACAACGATTTCCGCGAGTTCAAGATCTCGGTGAAGGCGTCGGACGCCTTTCTCGCCGTCGCCGCCTATCAGGGCTTGGCCGAGGCCTGCGACTATCCGCTGCACATCGGCATCACCGAGGCGGGCGGCCTGCGCGCCGGCACGGTGAAGTCGTCGATCGGGCTGGGCATGCTGCTGTGGTCGGGCATCGGCGACACGCTGCGCGTCTCGCTGTCGGCCGATCCGGCGGAAGAGGTTCTGGTCGGCTACGACATCCTGAAGTCGTTGGGCCTGCGCCGGCGCGGCGTCACCGTCATCTCCTGCCCCAGCTGCGCCCGGCAGAACTTCAACGTCATCAAGACGGTGGAGTTGCTGGAGCAGAAGCTGGCCCACATCACCACCCCGCTGACCCTGTCGGTGATCGGCTGCGTCGTGAATGGTCCGGGCGAGGCGCGGGAAACCGACATCGGCCTGACCGGCGGCGGCAACAACACCCATCAGGTCTATCTATCGGGTGTCACCGACCACCGGCTGAAGGATCAGGACATCGTCCAGCATCTGGTCGGGCTGGTGGAGAAGAAGGCGGCGGAGATCGAGGCGGCGAAGGCCGCTGTGGACGCCGAAACCAAGCAAGACGTGGCCCCCGCCGCGGAGTAAGCTGCCTGGGAATCGGGCAGGGACAGCGACCCAAGGCGTGACCACCACCTCCTACCTCGTCATCGGCGCCAGCCACCGGACCTGTTCCGGCGTCGTCCGCGACCGCCTGTCCACCGACGAGGCGGAAGTGGCTGGCATGCTGGAGCGGCTGCGCGCGGCGGGGGTGGGGCAGGCGCTGTGGCTCAGCACCTGCGACCGGGTGGAGGTGCAGGCGGTCCATGAGCGCCCGAACGAGGCGGCCCTGGCGATCGCCGAGGTGATGGCCGACCGCGCCGGGCTGGCGACATCCGATCTGGCGCCGCAGCTCTACACCCGCACCGGCATCGACGCGGTCCGCCACCTGTTCGCGGTGGCCTGTTCGCTCGACAGCCAGATCGTCGGCGAGCCGCATATCCTGGGCCAGTTGAAGGCCGCCCATCGCAGCGCCTCCGGCGCCGGGATGACCGGGCCGGAACTGGAGGCGGTCTTGCAGGCCGCCTATGCCGCCGCCAAGCGGGTGCGCAGCGAAACGCCGATCGCGGAGGGCGCCACCTCGCTGGCCGCCGCCGCCATCCAGGTGGCGCGCGACCTGCACGGCGACATCAGGCGTTGCGGCGCGTTGCTGGTGGGGCTGGGCGACATGGGCGCCCTGGTGCTGGAGGGGCTGCGCGAGGCCGGACTGCCGCGGCTGACCGTGGCGGCGCCGGTGGACCGGCGGGCGGAAGCGGCGGCTCGGCGGCTCGACGGGCATTTCGCCCCCTGGGCCGATCTGGAGACGGCGATGACCGGCGCTGATATCCTGGTGACCGCAGCCGGTCTTGGGCGCTATATCCTGACCGCTCCGTTGATGGAGGCGGTGCTGAAGCGCCGCCGCCGCCGGCCGGTCTTCGTCGTCGATGCCGCCATTCCGGCCGATGTCGATCCGGCGGTGGCCAGCATGGACGGCGCCTTCGTCTATGATCTGGGCGATCTGGAGCGGGTGGCCTTGCAGGGCCGGGTTGGGCGCGAGGCCGCGACCCAGGCGGCCTGGATGATCGTGGACGAGGCGGTTGCCGCCTTCGCCCGTGACCGGGCGGAACGCGCGGCGGTGCCCGCCGTGGCTGCTCTGCGCACCCATTTCGAGGCGGAGCGGCGGCGCCTGTTGGCAGGGCATGCCGATCTGGACGCGGCGTCGGCGACCAGGCTGCTGGTCAACCGCCTGCTGCACGCCCCGTCAGAGGCGCTGCGGGCACTGGCCGCCGACGGCAGCGGCGAAGGGCTGGCCGAACGTGCCGCGGCCGAACGGCTGATGTTCCGGCTCTTTGGGTTGGATAAGGTCGGGCTGGACAGGGTGACGGGCGCGGCACTGGAAGAAAACGAACGGGATAAGGACGAGCGACGTGAGCCTGGACGAGAAGTTCGATAAGGTAATGGCCCGGTACGACGAGCTGCGCGACACGCTTGCGGCCGGCCTGACCGAGTCCGGCGACTTCGCCCGGCTGTCCAAGGAATATGCCGACCTCACCCCGATCGCCGAGGCCATCGCGGAGCTGAAGAAGGGCCGCACCGAGGCCGCCGATCTGGCGGAGATGATCGCCGCCCCGGATGCCGATCCCGAAATGAGGGCGATGGCGGAGGAGGAATTCCACCTCCTGACCAAGCGCATCCCGGACCTGGAGCGCAAGGTGCAGATCTCGCTGCTGCCGAAGGACGAGGCGGACGAGAAGAATGCCATTCTGGAGGTGCGCGCCGGCACCGGTGGCGACGAGGCCGCCCTGTTCGCTGCCGAACTGTTCGAGATGTACCGCCGCTATGCCGGTCTGCATGGCTGGCGGTTCGAGGCGATGGACGTCAGCGAGACCGGCATCGGCGGCTATAAGGAGGCCACCGCCAATATCACCGGCCGCGGCGTGTTCGCCCGGCTGAAGTTTGAGTCCGGCGTCCACCGCGTCCAGCGCGTGCCGGCGACTGAGGCGCAGGGGCGCATCCACACCTCCGCCGCCACCGTCGCCGTGCTGCCCGAGGCGGAGGAGGTGGACATCCACATCGATGAGAAGGATCTGCGGATCGACGTCTTCCGCTCCTCCGGTCCCGGCGGCCAGTCGGTCAACACCACTGACAGCGCGGTGCGCATCACCCACCTGCCGACCGGGCTGGTGGTGAGCCAGCAGGACGAGAAGTCGCAGCACAAGAACAAGGCCAAGGCGTTGAAGGTTCTGCGTGCCCGGCTGTATGACCGCGAACGCGCTGAAAAGGACGCGGCCCGCGCCGCCGACCGTAAGAATCAGGTCGGCAGCGGTGACCGGTCGGAACGTATCCGCACCTACAATTTCCCCCAGGGACGCGTGACGGACCACCGCATCAATTTGACGCTCTACAAGATCGACAAGGTGATGGCTGGCGAGGCGCTGGACGAACTGGTCGACGCGCTGGTGTCCGAGGACGAGGCGGCGCGTCTGGCGGAGCTGGGGTGAGCGCATGAACCTCCGCACCCTGCGTGCCCAGGCCGAGGCGCGGCTGCGCGAGGCGGGTGTCGATACGCCGGACCTCGACGCCCGCTATCTGCTTGAACATGCGCTGACTCTCACCCGCACCGATTTCGTTACGAAATCGGAACAACTCCTTCTCGATGCCGATGCTGCCCGTGCCCTGGCGCTGGTCGAGCGCCGTGCGGCGCGGGAGCCGGTGGGGCGCATCCTGGGACACCGGGAGTTCTGGACCATCGATCTCGCCCTCAATGCCGACACGCTGGAGCCGCGACCGGACACCGAGACGGTGGTGGAAGCGGTGCTGGCCGCTATTCCCGACCGCAAGGCTCCGTTGAGACTGATTGATTTCGGAACCGGAACGGGCTGCATCCTGCTGGCGCTGCTGTCGGAGCTGTCGAACGCCACTGGCGTGGGTGTCGATCTCAGTCCATTGGCGGTGCAGGCGGCGGCCGGCAATGCCGAGCGCAACGGGCTGGCGGACCGCGCCCGCTTCCAGACCGGCGATTGGGCCAAGGGGATCGAAGATCGTTTCGATATCGTGGTATCAAACCCGCCCTATATCCCCAGCGCCGATATCGCCACGCTGGAGCCGGAGGTGCGGGAACATGACCCGCTCCGCGCGCTGGATGGCGGGCCGGACGGGCTGGAGCCTTACCGTATCCTCGCTGCCGATCTGCCGCGGCTGCTGGTCCCTGGCGGGCTGGCAGCCTTCGAGGTCGGTCAGGGCCAAGCGGAAGACGTGGCGGCACTGGTCGAAGCCCAAGGGTTGGGGGAAACCGCCATCCTCTGTGACCTTGGTGGGGTAAAGCGTTGCGTCAGGGCACGGAAGGCCCCGTGAAGGGGCGCTCATCCAAAAAAACGGTTGGATCGGCGGGCTTTGGCGGGTAGTGTGCGATACACGACCGCGAACCTATGGCCTGCGGAGCAAGAATCTCGGATGGTTTTCTGCCGAGCGCTGACCGCCATGGCCTGCCGCACCCGATGCGGACGCGTCGTTTGAACCCCGTGAGCGACCCATGGAAATCGTCCATGGCGGGCCCGGCGGCCGGGCCGGAAGGCCGGATGGCCGCCGGAGCGTTCCGGGGACTGCGCTTCTCTTGCATGGGGCCTTAAGAGCCGAATGAGACAGGGACCGAACTCCAGGCGTTCGCGTGGTCGTGGCAATAGCGGCGGCGGGGGCAGCGGCGGTGGTGGCGGCGGGGGGGGTGGTGCCGGCCGGCGCCAGAACGTTCCGCTGCGTCACCAGACCTTCGACAGCAACGGCCCCGACGTCCGCATCCGCGGCAATGCGTGGCAGGTGCAGGAGAAGTATCAGGCGCTTGCCCGCGACGCGATGTCGTCCGGCGATCGCGTGCAGGCGGAAAACTACCTGCAGCATGCGGAGCATTACCTCCGCATCATCAACCAGATCCAGGAATCGGAAAACCGCCAGCGTGGCGGTCAGCCCGGCAATGGGCACGGGCATCAGTCGCAAACCGCTTCGCACGCCGGCGACGAGGACGATCAGCCGTCCGAGGATGAGACCGACGGCGAGGAACGGGCGGCCGTCAACGCCTGATATGTGACGCTTTCCAGATGTGACGTTTAATCGGCTGGCATGACCGGGTCGCCCACCGCGATCCGGCCGCCGCCGATCACCCGGGCGCGCAGCAGGATCTGGCTGTGACCATAGCCGCGTTCCATGATGTTCGGCAGGCTGAGGTCGGCGACGCCGGTGTCCGGGTTCACATCATTGCCCGGCGTGCAGTCCAGCGCCTCAACCACCTCAAGCGTTGCGTTGCCGATGGTCAGGGTCTGGCCGATCCAGCCGCGCTCGGTCCAGGGATCCGGGCCGTCCACCAGCAAATTGGCGCGCAGGCGGCGGGGATCCACCGGTTGCTTGGCGATCCGCTCTTCCAGATCGCGCAGGCTGGCGAGGCTCAGCAGCGTGACCGACGGTTCCTCGCTGTCGCCGAAGGCGCCGTGCCGCGCCTCGATCAGGCGGGGCATGCCGGGGACGATTCCGGCCAGATAGGCTGCGAAGAACTGTTCCACCAGCGTGCGGCCCATCGGCTGGTCCAACCGACCGCGTGACACCTGCCGACCACCGCGACGGATGATCAATGCCTGTGTCGCCTCGTCGAACTCGGTCTGCAAGGCCGCCAGCTTTTCCGTGCGGTCCAGCGTGAAGAAGTCCGACGGCAGGCGCCAGCCCTGCGTTTCGGTGTCCAGCGCGGCCGGGCCGTGCAGCAGCCCGTACCGGCGGTCGAGCGGGATCGCCTGACCGGCGGTCAGGTCGATGGCGGGAAGATCCTGGCCGCTCATGCCCTTGACGGGATAGCGGCGGATGGCGGTCAGTGTGGCGTTCATTGCACTGCACAATGAAAGGGCCGGAGCGTCCCTGTCAACCGATGCGGTGCCTGTTTCTCACCCTGCGGCTGGGGTATGGCAGGCCGGATCGCCCGAACCGCCCGCTCCACCCCCTTGATCTGGTGCCCCTACCAGCGTTCGGCGACGGGCCGGCGGCCAAGAAATTCCTCCAGACGCCGCCCGGTCGCCGGCGATAGCCCGGCAGGCAGCCGGTCGAGCGGGAAGAAACGCGTCTCCACGATCTCCACCCCATCGGCCTTGGGGATGCCGCTCCAACCGGGCACGACATAGACTGCCACATGGTCGCTCGCCCCGTTGCGGAAGCGGGCATAGATGCCCAAAGGCTGAGCGGGACGGTCGGCGATCAGCCCGACCTCCTCCCGCACCTCGCGCCGCATGGCGTCGACCAGCGTCTCCCCTCGCCCGACGCCGCCGCCCGGCAGATGCCAGCCATCGACATAGCTGTGGCGGATCAGCAGGACGCTGGGGGATGGCTGATTCGACTCGTCAATGATGATCGCCCGCACCCCCATGGTCAGTGGCCGGGCGATCCGGTGCCAGACCCCGCGCAGGGTCCAGGCGAGGCGGAGCAGGCGGGCCGTCATGGTTCGGGGCATCGGCTGATCGGCGGGTGCCGGCTTTGTGCTGGTTGGGGAACCGGAGGCGGCCAGATCGGTCATGATGAAATCCGGAACGGGGAGCCAATGGGAGGCGACGGGTGAGAGGCGGCGGGCAGGTTGAAGGCAGTCTAGCTGTGGGCGGCAGCGATGGTGTAGGGGGCAATCGGCGGGTGGCGCGCTACCTCTTTTTCCCGGTCCTAGCCGGTCTGGCGGAAGGTGCTGTGGCGGCGTTTCTCCAGCGATAACCTTTCTGCGCCGATGGTCTTGCATGGCCTGCTGCCTTGCCTACATCTTCGGCAGCATCCTTGCGGATCGCACAGTTGCGTGGATCACGTTGACCGGGCTGCCTCGCGGACGGTCGACAGGAGAAGGGGAGCATCATGGATTTCGAGCAATACACCGAGCGCAGCCGCGGGTTCATTCAGGCCGCGCAGACCCTGGCCGTGCGCCGTGGGCATCAGCGCCTGACCCCGGAACATCTGCTGAAGACGCTGCTGGACGACAAGGAAGGCCTTGCCGCCAACCTGATCCGTGCGGCGGGCGGCGACCCCAAGGCGGCCCTGTCGGCGGTCGATGCCGAACTGGACAGGCTGCCGAAGGTCGAGGGCAGCGGCGCCGGCCAGCTCTATCTGACGCCCGAACTCTCCCGCGTCTTCGAACAGGCGGAGAAGGTCGCCGAGAAGGCCGGCGACAGCTTCGTCACCGCCGAACGCATCCTGCTGGCGCTGGCCATGGCCGACGGTACCCCGTCGGGCAAGGCGCTGAAGGCTGCCGGCGTGACACCGCAGGCGCTGAACACCGCCATCAACGACATCCGCAAGGGCCGCACCGCCGACAGCGCCAGTGCCGAGCAGGGCTATGACGCGCTGAAGAAATACGCCCGCGACCTGACCGCCGCGGCGCGCGATGGCAAGCTCGATCCCGTCATCGGCCGCGACGAGGAAATCCGCCGCACCATCCAGGTGCTGGCCCGCCGCACCAAGAACAATCCGGTGCTGATCGGCGAGCCCGGCGTCGGCAAGACCGCCATCGTCGAGGGGCTTGCCCAGCGCATCGTCAAGGGCGACGTGCCGGAAGGCCTGAAGAACAAGCAGTTGCTGTCGCTCGACCTCGGCGCGCTGGTGGCCGGCGCCAAGTATCGCGGCGAGTTCGAGGAGCGGCTGAAGGCCGTGCTGTCGGAAATCCAGGCGGCGGCCGGCGAGATCGTCGTCTTCATCGACGAGCTGCACACGCTGGTCGGCGCCGGCAAGTCGGACGGCGCGATGGACGCCTCCAACATGCTGAAGCCGGCGCTGGCGCGGGGCGAACTGCATTGCGTCGGCGCCACCACGCTGGACGAGTTCCGCAAGTATATCGAGAAGGACGCGGCGCTGGCCCGGCGTTTCCAGCCGGTTTTCGTGTCGGAGCCGACGGTGGAGGACACCATCTCTATCCTGCGCGGCCTGAAGGAACGCTACGAGGTCCACCATGGCGTGCGCATCACCGACAGCGCCATCGTGTCGGCGGCGACCCTGTCCAACCGCTACATCACCGACCGCTTCCTGCCCGACAAGGCCATCGACCTGATCGACGAGGCGGCGAGCCGCCTGCGCATGGCGGTGGACAGCAAGCCGGAGGCCATCGACGAGCTGGACCGCCGCATCATCCAGCTGAAGATCGAGCGCGAGGCACTGAAGCGCGAGCAGGATTCCGCGTCGCGCGACCGCTTGGTCAACCTGGAGCGCGAGCTGTCCGACCTGGAGCAGGAGTCGGCCGAACTGACCGCCAAGTGGCAGGCCGAGAAGGACCAACTGCAGGGCGCGCAGAAGATCAAGGAGGATCTGGAGAAGGCCCGCACCGAACTGGAGACGGCGCAACGTGACGGCAACTGGGGCCGGGCGGGCGAGCTGGCCTATGGCGTCATTCCCGGCCTGGAGAAGGCCCTGAAGGATGCCGAGGAGCATGCCAGCAGCCGCATGCTGAACGAGGAGGTCCGCGACGGCGACATCGCCGCCGTGGTCAGCCGCTGGACCGGCGTGCCGGTGGACAAGATGCTGGCGGGCGAGCGCGAGAAGCTGCTGGCGATGGAGGACAAGCTGCGCGGCCGGGTGATCGGCCAGGACGAGGCGATTGTCGCGGTGTCCAACGCCGTGCGCCGGGCGCGGGCCGGCTTGCAGGACCCGAACCGTCCCATCGGTTCCTTCCTGTTCCTTGGGCCGACCGGCGTCGGCAAGACCGAGCTGACCAAGGCGCTGGCCGAATTCCTGTTCGACGACGAGACGGCGATGGTCCGGCTCGACATGTCGGAATACATGGAAAAGCACTCCGTCGCCCGCATGATCGGCGCCCCTCCGGGCTATGTCGGCTATGAGGAGGGTGGGGCGCTGACCGAGGCGGTGCGTCGCCGGCCCTATCAGGTCGTGCTGTTCGACGAGGTGGAGAAGGCCCACCCCGACGTCTTCAACGTGCTGCTCCAGGTGCTGGACGATGGCCGGCTGACCGACGGGCAGGGCCGCACCGTCGATTTCCGCAACGTCGTCATCATCATGACCTCCAACCTCGGCTCGCAGGCGCTGGCCGAGCAGGCGGAGGGCGAGGACAGCGCCGCCGTGCGCGACGAGGTGATGGAGGCCGTCCGCGCCCATTTCCGGCCGGAGTTCCTGAACCGCCTGGACGAGATCCTGCTGTTCCACCGGCTCGACCGCCGGCATATGGGCGGCATCGTCAAGATCCAGCTCGGCCGCCTGACCAGGATGCTCGCTGACCGCGAGATCACGCTGACGGTGGACGAGGCGGCGACAGAATGGCTGGCCGAGGCCGGTTACGACCCGGTCTACGGCGCCCGTCCGCTGAAGCGGGTGATCCAGCGCGAGTTGCAGAACCCGCTGGCGACCCTGATCCTGGAAGGCCGCATCAAGGACGGTCAGACGGTCGCGGTCGGTGCCGAAGGCGGCTCGCTGACCATCGACGGCCAACCGGTCGGCGGGTTGGTTCGCAAAGGGTGATGTCTCAGGGGCTGACGTCTGTGCCTGCCGCATTGCACCGATGAGCGCGATGCGGGTTTGTCGGGTGGCTGAACTGTGCGTATGATCGGCGGAACTGTTTAACATATCGAACAGTTTCCGCCGATCCTTCGAGGATGGCGGGGCACCGCACCCGAACGCCCGAACAGGAAGTCCCCTTCCATGACCGCTCCCGTCAGCACCGCCGGCAATTCCGCGGCCAGCCGCGACAAGGCCTTCGTCCTCCATCCCTACACCAACCTGCACGCCCACGAGACGCAGGGGCCGATGATCATCGAGCGCGGCGAAGGCATCCGCGTCTTCGACGATGGCGGCAAGGAGTACATCGAGGGGATGGCCAGCCTGTGGTGCGTCTCGCTCGGCTGGGGCGAGGAGCGTCTTGTCCAGGCGGCGACCAGGCAGATGCGGCAGCTGTCGACCTATCACATCTTCGGCCACAAGTCGCACGAGCCCGGCATCGATCTGGCGGAAAAGCTCATCGGTCTGGCGCCGGTGCCGATGTCGAAGGTCTTCTTCGCCAATTCGGGCTCGGAGGCCAACGACACCGCGATCAAGCTGATCTGGTACTACAACAACGCGCTCGGTCGGCCGGAGAAGAAGAAGATCCTGTCGCGCCAGCGCGCCTATCACGGCGTCACGGTGGCGACCGCCAGCCTGACCGGGCTGCCCAACAACCACCGCGACTTCGACCTGCCCATCGCCCGCATCCTGCATGGCGACTGCCCGCACCAGTACCGCAACGGGCTTGAGGGCGAGAGCGAGGAGGCCTTCGCCACCCGGCTGGCCGAACAACTGGAGGCGCTGATCCTGGCGGAGGGGCCGGACACCATCGCCGCCATGTTCGCCGAGCCGGTCATGGGCGCCGGCGGCGTCGTGGTCCCGCCGGCGACCTATTTCGCCAAGATCCAGCCGGTGTTGAAGAAATACGACATCCTGCTGGTCGCCGACGAGGTGATCTGCGGCTTCGGCCGCACCGGCAATTTCTGGGGCAGCCAGACCATGGGCATGCAGCCGGACATTCTGACCTGCGCCAAGCAGCTGTCGTCCGGCTATCTGCCGATTTCCGCCGTCATGGTGACCGATGCGATCTATCGGGCCTGTGTCGAGGAGAGCCGGAAGATCGGCACCTTCGGCCACGGCTACACCTATTCCGCCCATCCGGTGGCGGCGGCGGTGGCGCTGGAAACGCTGACCATCTACGAGGAGCGCGACATCGTCGGCCATGTCCGCTCGGTCGCTCCGGCCTTCCAGTCACGGCTGAAGGCGCTGGCGGCGCATCCGCTGGTCGGCGAGGCCCGCGGCGTCGGCCTGATCGGTGCCTTGGAACTGGTGGCCGACAAGGCGACCAAGCTCTCCTTCGACCCGCCCGGCCGCGCCGGCGCCCTGGTCAACGGCCTGGCCCAGGACAATGGCCTGATCGTCCGCGCCATGGGCGATTCCATCGCGCTCTGCCCGCCGCTGGTGATCTCCGAAGCGGAAATCCACCAGACCTTCGACCGCCTGACCAAGGCGCTCGACTCCGCGGTGCCGGTCCTGCGGGGATAAGGGTCGGCCGGGGGTGGGGCTTCCGCCCTATCCCCGCCGCAGATGCATCTTGCCCAGGCCGCCCAGCGCGTCGAACAGCTGGCGGAACTGGGTGAGGAACTGGTCCCACGTCACCTTCGTGGTCGGCTCGATGGCGGCATGCAGGGCGCCCAGGCTGGTCCTGCCGTCGACCCTGGACAGGATCGGGCCGGCCAGCCGGGGCAGGGGAAGCGCCACCACGCTGCCCATCAGGTCGAATTCCAGGCTGCCGCCGGGGGGAACCGCCTGCGCCACGGTCTTGCCGTCAATGTCACGCAGGACCGGAACGACGTCGGGACCGTCCGGCATGATGCGGGCGGCCTCCAGATCGGCCGGGCGCAGCAGATAGGCGATGTGCTTGGTGAAGGCGCCGGTGATGCGCTCCGTCCAGGCGGCGCGCTCCAGCATGCCGAGCCCCGCCAGTTGCTTCAGGATGCGGGCGTCCTTGATCCACAGCGACGGCTCGTAGCGCAGCGGGTCGATCAGCGTCGCGATGGCGAGCCCGGCGCTCTCCGCCAGCTCCGCCAACTGCGGCACGCTGTAGGGGCGGTCGCAGCTGTGCAGCAGCAGGTCGTACAGGTTGGCGTCGGCCAGCCGATGGTCGCTGATATGCGGGTTGTTCAGCAGCCAGTTGGTCGGCGGCAGAGCCTGGATCAGCCGGCGGGCCAGCGCCACCTTCTCCGCCGGCGGCAGTCCCTCGGTCATGCCGCGCAGCGCCTCCTGCATCGGGTAGACGCCGGTGCGGCCGTAAGGAGCGTAGACCATGATGCCGATACCGCCGCCGGGCGCCAGCGCGCCGGCCAGCGAGCGCAGGCCGGCCGACGGATCGTCCAGATGGTGCAGCACGCCGCAGCAGTCGATGTAGTCGAACGGCCCGGCTTCCGACACGAGTCCGTCCAGTTCCAGCAGCGATCCCCGGCGGAAGTCGATGTTGGTCAGGCCGCGCGCCTTGGCCCGCGCCTCGGCAACGGCGCGGCTGGCGTCGGACAGGTCGATGTAGGCGATGCGGCCGGGATTGCCGGCGTCGGCCATCTGCTGCGCCAGCATGATGGTGCCGTCCCCCGTGCCGCCGCCGGCCACCAGCACCCGCAACGGCTTGCCATGGTCGATCCGGCCGCCGAAGACATGCTGCACCAACTCGTCCAGGTGGCTGGGCGAGCCGGTGATCAGGCGCCTGGACTCGTCAGCCGGATTGCGCGCCGGATAGGGATAGGCTTCGTACTGGGCGCGCAGGTCGTCGATGCTCATGGGAACCGCTCAACGGGGAAAATGGGCGCGGCGACCATAGCACCGCGCCCGCCCGCATCGCACCTGCCGGATGGTACCCATCCTCCTGTCGGGGTTCAGCCGGCCAGGGGAACGCATATCTCCGTCAGCCACTCGGCCGGCGGCAAGGCCCGCGGGTTGTTGAGATATTCCTCGTAGCAGGGAGCATCTCCCGGTGTGTGGCCGCTGTTGGGCAGCCATTCCCCATAAATCCAGCGATAGACCGCGCCCAGTTCGGCATAGGGGCCCTGGTGCCGGACCACGGCATGACGGCCGCGGGGGATGTCGGCAATGCGCATAATCCCGTCCTTCACCATGTCCCGGTCCAGCATCAGCCCGGCGAAGGAGCGCAACTCCTCCGGTTTCACCGAGTCTGGATCGTCGTAATAGATGGCGAAGCTGCGGTTGCCCTGGCCGGTCAGCCCTTGCTTGGACGCCCAGGCGAAGAGCCGGTCGAAGCTGGTGCCGATGGTCATGTAGGGGCCGCTGTGCGGCAGCCCGACGATGCGATAGGCGGGAAGATCGCGGATTTCGACCTCGTGCATGCTGTCCTCCGTTCGATGAGTGGTCGGGACTGGAGGATTGAGCCGCCCGCGCTTGCGGTAGGCGGCCGGCGTCACGCCGTAGCTTTGCCCGAAGGCGCGGGTGAAGGCCTCGACGCTGCCATAGCCCGCCCGCCGGGCGATGGCCGGCATGGCGATGCTGTCGCGCACCAGATCGCCCGCCGCCCGGTGCAGGCGCAGCCGGCGCAGGGTCTCCGCCGCCGTCTCTCCGGTGATCGCCCGATAGACGCGGTGGAAATGGTAGGGCGAGAAGCAGGCGACCTCCGCCAGCCGGTCGAGGTCGAGTGGATCGTCGAGATGGGCGGCGATGAAAGCCACCACCCGTTCGATCCGGTCGCCGTAATCGAACCGCGTGCCGGGCTTGGCCGCAACGGCGGAACAAGGCACGGGCCAAGCTGCCGATGAGCCGGCGGGGATGCTGCCGTGGGTCCTGTCGTTGGTCATGGGGGTGACATCCTCCAGTCCCGCCGATGCTAGCCGGCAGCCGCTTGATCGCGCTTGCGGAGTTAGGCGGAAGGCCACCCCGCCGCCGGCCGCACCTCGCCCACCCGCGTGCCGGCGCGGTTCAGCAGCGGGGGGGTCAGCAGTTGCGGCACGCGCGCCCATTGCGCCTCGGTCAGCGCCTGGGTCGTCCGGATCAGGGCGGCCAGCGCCACCTCGCGGGCGCGGGGGGCGCCATCCTCGATCTTCAGCGCGATGCCGATGCCCTGCTCCGGGATCACGGCGCAGCCGACGCCTTCGGCCCCGCCCTTGACCAGCACGGCGCCGCCGGCCGCCTCCATCAGCGCGGTGTCGAAGGTGCCGGTGCCGCCGATCAGGAAGGGGTGCTTGCCCCAGGCGGCGGCGATGCGGGTGACGGCCTCGGCCCGCGCGTCGGGCAGGTCGACCGGATCGGCGATGCGGGCCATGGCATAGGCGATGGCGCCCAGCGGGATGCCGATGGTGGGGATGGAACAGCCGTCCACGCCCCAGGGCGCGCCGAACAGATCCTGGCCGGTCATCTGCTCCATCACGCCCAGGATGCGCTGCTGCACCGGGTGTTCGTAGCGGACATAGCCCTTCAGCCGCTCGCCCCTGTGCTTTGCCGTGGTCAGGAAGCCGCTGTGCTTGCCGGAACAGTTGTTGTGGAAGGCGGTCGGCGTCTCGCCGCGGCGGACCAGTTCCTCGGCGGTGGCCGGATCATAGGGGATCTGCGCGCCGCATTCGTAATCGTCGAGCGTCAGCCCGACCCGCCCGGCCCAGGATCGTGCCAGTTCCGTATGCCGCGCCTCGCCATTGTGGGAGGAGCAGGCGAGCGCCAGCTCCTCGTCCCCCAGCCCGAAGGCGTCGAGCGCGCCGCTTTCCACCAGTGGTATCGCCTGGAGCGACTTGATGGCGGAGCGTGGATAGACCGGCGCGTTGATGTCGCCCCAGCGCGCCAGCACATGGCCGCCGGCATCGACGATGCAGGCGCGGGCGCGGTGGACCGACTCCACCAGACTGCCGCGCGTCACCTCGACGTTGATCGGGCTTTCCGCCGGGCCGGACAGGTCGGCATGCCCCTCCGCAGTCGGATGATGCGCATGGCCGTGGTGGTGATCGCCACCGCAGCAGGTCGAATGGTCGTCAGTATGGTTCGGGCTCATGCGGGCAAGCTTGCCTCGGGCGGGCGGCGGCGGCAAGCTCCCGCCCGGTCCTATCCTTACCTGGAACAGCGGGTTCTTCATGCGTGGCTATTTCGGAATTGGGGTGGAGCGGATCAGCAAGCCGGGGAATGTCGGCAACCTGATGCGCACCGCCCATGCCTTCGGCGCCTCCTTCTTCTTCGCCATCGATCCGGAACCGGACTTGCGCGAGACGAAGCTGGTCGACACCTCGGGCGCCACGCTGCACCTGCCGCTCTACATCCACGAGCGGGTGGCCGACTTCACCTTGCCCAGGGACTGCATGCTGGTCGGGGTGGAGCTGACCGACGACGCGGTGGAATTGCCCAGCTTCCGCCACCCGTCGCGTGCCGCCTATGTGCTGGGGCCGGAGCGCGACAGCCTGTCGCCCGCCCTGCTGGCGCGCTGCGACCATGTGGTGAAGATCCCGATGTCCTTCTGCATCAATGTCGGCGTCGCCGGGGCGCTGGTGATGTACGACCGCATGATCTCGCTCGGCCGCTTCGCCGAGCGTCCGGTGCGTCCCGGCGGCCCGCTGGAAGGGCCGGCGCAGCACAAGCATGGCAAGCAGATCATGCGCAAGGAGGACCGCCGCCGCCGCATCCGCGGCGAGCAGAAGCCGGTCGAGGGCGGCAGCGACGAGTAAGGACGAGGATGCCTCAGAGCGGCAGCGGATCGTCCCCGGCGACGGCGCAAATGCGCTGGACCACCGCGGGCTTGGGCGTCGCTATCTCGCCCTGCTCGAAAGCCACCACCTGAAGCCTGCCGTGCACCGCCTCCAGCAACTCACCCCGGCGCAGAAGGAAGTCGGGGGAGGAGGGGCGGCCGAACCGGGCGTTGCCGTCGGCGAAGGTCTCGTAGATCAGCATGCCGCCGGGCTCCAGCGCTGCCAGGATGGCAGGGAAAAGCGGGCGGTACAGGTAGTTGGTGACGACGATCCCGGCGAAATGGCCATCAACCGGCAGGGAGTTGGGGGAAATACCCGAGTTGCTGCTCTCCAGGTCGGCCTGGATCAGGGTGACGCCGGCCTTGTCCTCCAGGTCGGCAACGCCGCCGAGGTCACGGTCCAGCCCCACCACCGGGTGGCCGCGCCGCCGGAACAGCCGCAGATGCCGCCCGCCGCCGCAGGCGAGGTCGAGGACCCGGCCGCCCGCTTGCACCAGCGGGGCGAATCGCTCCACCCAGGGAGACGGCGGCGAGAGCGGGTGCGGTGTCGGCATGGCTGGATTTTCCTTGTCCAAACTTTTCTCCGAGGGCCGCCGGAACGATATCACAGGAGGTACCGGCGTATGGTCCGTGCGGCGTTTGACGGCGCGGCCCGGCCGTGCTGAATTAGGGCGATTTCCGAGTCGCGCCGCAACCCGGACCGGCGCGTCCGGGCCTGTCCGTCCTGCTGCGGGTTAGTTTGGGGCTTGTGGGGATATGATCCTCTTCGCGTTGAGATGCTCGGCCGACCACCAGTTCGAAGCGTGGTTCCGCAACGGTGCCACCTATGACGAACAGGCGGCGGCGCATCAGATCGCCTGTCCGATCTGCGGCGACACGGTGGTCGGCAAGGCGCCGATGGCCCCGCGCATCGCCAAGGGCGTCGCCAAGGCCGCCGACCGCGCCCGCGAACAGGCCGAAGCCGTGGCGGCAAACGTCCCGGCGCTGCCGGCGGCTCCCGCCAGCGCCGTGCCTACTACCTTGCCAGTGCCGATCCCGGCACCCGCCCCGCTGCCGAACGCCGTCGACGTCGTCGCTGCCCTGCCGCCCAGCCTGAACGACGCCCAGCGCGAGGCGGTTGCGGAGGTGATGCGGCAGCTGACCGAGGTGCGGCGCAGTGTGGAGAAGAACTGCGACTATGTCGGCGACCGCTTCGCCGAGGAGGCGCGGCGCATCCATTACGGCGAGACCGATCCGCGCGGCATCTATGGCGAGGCATCGGACGAGGAAGTCGCCGAACTCAACGAGGAGGGTGTGACATTTCACCGCATCCCCTGGATTCCGCGCACCGACTCCTAAGGGCGGGGCGGCCGCGTATGGGGCGGCGGAGCCACTGATTCCTACCGAAACCATCTGAAAAGCTGACTGTTTGAAAGGCGCGCCCGGCAACGGGGGCGCCTTTCCTGTATCCCGCTACAGCCTTGCCCAGGCTTGCTTTTCGGGGGCCTTCCCCCGCGCCGGCGCCCGCCCCATCGACCAAGGTAGGGGGTGCTTCCAACAATGATCTGTATCAAACAATTGGGCAGGTCAAGGGCGTACGAATTACGGGGAGAAACCCGGACGCGACCGCCCGGACGGCAAATGCCCGCTGGTCCGGAAGACCCGCTCTTGCTGGATCGCCGAAAATTGCCGGCACTCGATGAGGGGACGCACATGAGTCAAAGCGCACAAAGGATTGTGAACAATCCAAAGTTCCAGGAACTGGTGGCGAAACGGTCCGCCTTCGCCTGGACTTTGTCGATCGCCATGCTGGTCATTTATTTCGGTTTCATCCTGCTGGTGGCGTTCGGGAAGTCGTTCCTGGGCACGCCGATCGGTTCCGGCGTCACGACCTGGGGCATTCCCATCGGCGTCTTCACCATCGTGTCCGCCTTCATCCTGACCGGCATCTACGTGCATCGGGCGAACGGCGAGTTCGACGAGCTGAACCGCCAGATTCTGGAGGAGTCGAAGTGATGCGCGCCAACACCCGTCTTGCCGCTTCGGTCGCCGCTGCGGCGGCAGCCGCCGGCGCGCTGGTTCCGACCACGGTCCTGGCCGACGCCATCGGCGGCGCCGTGCAGAAGCAGGCGACCAACTGGTCGGCCATCCTGATGTTCCTGGCCTTCGTGCTGTTCACGTTGGGCATCACCTACTGGGCGGCCCGCCGCACCAAGTCGGCCAAGGACTTCTACGCCGCCGGCGGCGGCATCACCGGCTTCCAGAACGGCCTCGCCATCGCCGGCGACTACATGTCGGCCGCGTCCTTCCTGGGCATCGCCGGCCTGGTCTACGCCTCGGGCTTCGACGGCCTGATCTATTCGGTGGGCTGGCTGGTCGGCTGGCCGATCGTGCTGTTCCTGGTCGCCGAGCGGCTGCGCAACCTCGGCAAATACACCTTCGCCGACGTCGCCTCCTACCGCTTCCAGCAGACGCCGATCCGTTCGCTGTCGGCCTGCGGCTCGCTGGCGACCGTCACCTTCTACCTGATCGCCCAGATGGTCGGCGCCGGCAAGCTGATCCAGCTGCTGTTCGGTCTCGACTACATGGTCGCCGTCATCATCGTCGGCGTGCTGATGATCGGCTACGTGACCTTCGGCGGCATGCTGGCGACCACCTGGGTGCAGATCATCAAGGCGGTGATGCTGCTGTCCGGCGCCTCCTTCATGGCCTTCATGATCCTGGCCAAGTTCGGTTTCAGCCCCGAGGCGATGTTCAAGGCCGCCGTCGAGGCGCACCCGAAGGGACTGGCGATCATGTCGCCGGGTGCCTTGGTCACCGATCCGGTCTCGGCGATCTCGCTCGGCATGGCGCTGATGTTCGGCACCGCCGGCCTACCGCACATCCTGATGCGCTTCTTCACCGTCGCCGACGCCAAGGAAGCCCGCAAGTCGGTCTTCTACGCCACCGGCTTCATCGGCTATTTCTACATCCTGACCTTCATCATCGGCTTCGGCGCCATCCTGATGATCCTGGCCCCCGACGCCACCGGCGCCTATCCCTTCCTGACGGCGGCCCCGGCGGCCGGCGCCAAGGCGGTGATCGCCAACGTCATCGGCGGCACCAACATGGCGGCCATCCACACCGCCCATGCGGTCGGCGGCGACCTGTTCTACGGCTTCATCTCGGCGGTCGCCTTCGCCACCATCCTGGCGGTGGTCGCGGGTCTGACGCTGGCCGGCGCCTCGGCGGTCTCCCATGACCTCTACGCCTCGGTCTTCGCCAAGGGCCGCGCCAACGAGGCCGACGAAATCCGCGTGTCGAAGATCACCACCGTCGTCATCGGCATCCTGTCGATCGTCCTGGGCATCGCCTTCGAGAACCAGAACGTCGCCTTCATGGTCGGTCTGGCCTTCGTCATCGCCGCCTCGGCCAACTTCCCGATCCTGCTGATGTCGATGTTCTGGGGCAAGATGACCACCCGTGGTGCGGTTCTGGGCGGCGGCCTGGGCCTGATCTCGGCGATCGTCCTGCTGGTTCTGGGACCGACCGTGTGGAAGGCCGTGCTGGGCAACCCGGCCGCCATCTTCCCGTACGACAACCCGGGCCTCTTCTCGATCACCCTGTCCTTCGTCGGCATCTGGTTCTTCTCGATCACCGACAACAGCGCGCAGGCCCAGAAGGAGCGCAAGGACTTCGAAGCCCAGTACATCCGGTCCCAGACCGGCCTGGGTGCCGAGGGTGCCTCCGCCCACTAAGCGCCCTGCCGAACCGGGTAAGCGGGCGGAGCAAGAAGAAGAACAGAAGGGATCGCGTCTCGCACCGCATCCCTTCCCCCCCTTCGGGGAAGGCTCAAGCCCGTGCGGTGACCGAACCACGCCGCCAAATGTCGCACCCGCTTCCGGCGTCAGGCCCGGCGGGTGTATCCTGAAAAGCGCCTCCGGATCCGGTCCGGAGGCGCTTTTTTATGCCTGTCAGTCCTGATGCCCCGCCCTCCCGTGACGGAGCCTGCCCGTGCAGCATGCGATGCCGACCGCCTCCCCGGACTTCGATTTCGGCCAGCCTCCCTTCGACCTGCTGACGGACGTCCAGCGGGCGGCGCTGGCCGGAGCGCTCGACATCGCGCTCTACCCGCGTGACGCCGTCCTGCTGTCGCGGGAGGAGCCGACCGACGCCCTGTTCGTCGTTCTGCGCGGCACCGTGCAGGAACGCCGCGGCAGCGAGGTGGCGGCGGTCCACGGCCCAGGCGACCGCTTCGGCCTCCAGGCACTGTATGGCGCAGCTGGCAACACAGGGGGAACCATTGCCCGACGCTTCGTCGCAGCGGAAGACTGCGCCTGCCACCTGATCCCACGTGCCGCACTCGAAGCGCTGGCGGTGGAGAACCCGCAATTCGGCGCCGCCATCATCGGCGATTTCGCCCAGCGCATGCGCGATCTCGCGGCCTTGCGTTCCAATCGCGAGATGGCGGCGCTGACCATGGCGCGCATCCGCCAAGCCTATCTGCACCCGCCGCTGTTCGTCGATGCCACTGCCAGCCTGCGCGACGCGGCGGAAGCAATGCGGCAGAACCGCGCCAGCAGCGTGCTGGTGCGCGGGGAGGATGGAGCGGTCGGCATCTTGACCGGCACCGACCTGCGCGACCTCGTGGTGCTGGACGGCCGGCCGGTGAGCGAGCCAGTGGGGCCGCTCGCCCGCTACGGCCTGCTGACGCTGGACCGCGACGACCTGCTGTTCAACGCGCTGGTGCTGATGACCAAGCATGCGGTGCGCCGGGTGGTGGTGACGGAGAACGGCGCCATCGTCGGGCTGTTGGGGCAAAGCGACCTGCTGGCGGTTCTGTCCAACCACTCCCAGGTCATCGGCCTGCAGGTGGAGCATGCTACCGACCCCGCCGACCTGCGCCGGGCCAGCCGCTCCGTCGTCGAGCTGATCCGTACCCTGCATGCCACCGGGGTGAAGGTCTCCTTCATCGCCGATCTGGTGACGGAGCTGAACCGCCGCATCTTCCGCAAGTTGTTCGAACTGCTGGCTCCGCCGGAGTTGCTGGCCAACAGCTGCCTGATCGTCATGGGAAGCGAGGGGCGCGGCGAACAGCTGCTGAAGACCGACCAGGACAACGGCCTGATCCTGCGTGACGGCTTCGACTGCCCC
This sequence comes from Azospirillum sp. TSH100, assembly GCF_004923295.1. Taxonomy (NCBI): domain Bacteria; kingdom Pseudomonadati; phylum Pseudomonadota; class Alphaproteobacteria; order Rhodospirillales; family Azospirillaceae; genus Azospirillum; species Azospirillum sp. TSH100. Next base: position 797,211 of record NZ_CP039634.1, on the reverse strand, counting down.
GATCTGCCTGGGATCGTCGCCGACTTCACCCGCCATCTGGTGGAGTTCGGCTATCCGCCCTGTCCCGGCAACATCATGGTGTCGAACCCGGACTGGACCCGGCCGCTCGCCGGCTACAAGGACTCGCTGTTCAACTGGATCCACCGCCCGGACGAGGCGGCGCAGATGAACCTCGCCATCTTCTACGACGCCGCCCCGGTGGCTGGCGACGCCACGCTGCTGGCCGAGGCGAAGGACTATCTGTTGGGCCGGTTGCAGGACAACCAGATGTTCTTCACCCAGTTCGCCCGCCCGGCCCTGTCCTTCGACACGCCGAGCGGCCTGTTCGCCGCCCTGTTCGAGCGGCGCCGGGCGGAGGCGGTAGACATCAAGAAGGCCGGCATCTTCCCCATCGTCCATGGCGTGCGGGCGCTGGCGCTGGAAAAGCGCCGGGCGGAGACCAACACGGTGGAGCGCATCCAGGTGCTGGCCGAATTGGGGGCGCTGGACCGCAAGATGGCCGCCGATCTGGTGGAGGCCTTCACCATCCTGTCGACCATCCGCCTGAATGCGCGTGTCGATCTGCCCGACGAAAACGACGGGGCGGAGGAGGGGACGGAACTGGCGATCGACAACCTCGTCCACCCCGACCGGCTGGGCAAGCTCGACCGCGACCAGTTCAAGGACTGCCTGTCCCTGGTGAAGAGCTTCAAGGAGCTTATCGCCCATCATTTCCGCCTGAACCATTGAGGCGGCGATGGTGCACTCCGATCACATCGACCGCCGGGAAAGCGTGGCGATCCATTGCGAGGCGACCAGCTTCGACCCCGAGTCGGCAAGGCCGTTGACAGTCGCTGCCATCCGCATCCGCGGATCCCGCATCCTGACCGGCAGCGCCCTGCTGCTCCATCCCGGCAGCGACACCGGAATGGCGGAGGCCGGCGACCTGCTGCACGCCTTTATCGGCGGCCGGCCGCTGGTAGGCTATTACCTGGATTTCTCCCTCGCCATGGCGGAGCGCCTGACCGGCCGCCCGCTCCCGGAGGAGCGGACGGAGGTCTCCAGCCTCTATTACGACCGCAAGATCCGCAGCCTGTCCAAACAGGCGATCGATCTGCGGCTGGACAGTCTGGTGCGCGACCTCGACCTGCCGGTCCGGCCCGACGGCGCGTTCGGCATCGCCCTGACCGCCGCCATGGCGTGGCTGCGGCTGATGCAGGAGGGGCGCTGAGGGAGGGTCAGAAACCGATCCGCTCCACCCCGACGCTGCGGTCGTGGGTCAGCGACGGCACCATGCCGCGGGCTTCCGCCACGCGGTCGAGGTCGAGGTCGGCGATGACGAAGCCGACGTCTGTGGCGGCATCGGCCAGCACCTCGCCCCACGGCGCGATCAGCAGGGAATGGCCGTAGGTCTGGCGGCCCTGGTCGTGGCTGCCGGTCTGGGCCGGGGCGACGACGAAGCAGCCGGTCTCGATGGCTCGGGCGCGCAGCAGCGTGTGCCAATGGGCGCGGCCGGTCGGCACGGTGAAGGCGGCCGGCACCGTCAGGATCGACGCCCCCGCCTGTGCCAGTGCCCGGTAGAGATAGGCGAAGCGCACGTCGTAACAGACGGTCATGCCGATGCCGCCCCAGGGACTGGCCGCCACCACCGCTCGCTCGCCCGGCCGGAAGGTCGCCGACTCGCGGTAGGATTCGCCGTCCTTCAGCGTGACGTCGAACATGTGGATCTTGTCGTAGGAGGCGACGACCCGCCCGCCGGCGTCGAACAGGTAGCTGCGGTTGGCGGCGCGTCCGTCCTCCAGCAGCACATGGAGGGTGCCGCCCAGGATCCAGGCCCCGGTCTCCCGCGCCAGATCGGCGAAGAAGGGGATGCCGGGATGCTCCGCCTCGCTGCGGATGCGCTGCATGGTCTTGTCGCGCCCCTGGACGATCCAGCCGACATTCTCCGGCAGTGCGATGAAGTCCGCACCGGCATCGCGGGCGAGGCGGACGAGGTCGCCCGCCGCCCGCAGGTTCGGCTCAAGCTCCGTGCCTGCATTCACCTGGATGCAGGCGGCCTTCAGAACGCCGGTGCCGGCCATCGAAGAATTGCTCGGCCCCTCGCTCATGCGGCGATGCCGAGCAGCGGGTCGAGCTTGCCGGCGCGGTCCAGCGCGTGGATGTCGTCGCTGCCGCCATAGGGCCTCCCGTCGATGAAGATCTGCGGGACGGTGGTCCGGCCTTCCGACCGCTCGATCATCTCGCTGCGGCGGCCCGGCTGGACGTAGAGATCGATTTCCTCGTATTTCACCCCCTTGCCGTCGAGCAGGCTCTTGGCCCGCATGCAGTAGGGACAGAAAGGCGTGGTGTAGATGACAACGTCGGCCATGCCACTGGGCTCCTTTTGGACGTGGGGAAACTATAGGATCAACCCACGAGGCGTGCCAGACGTTGCAGCCTGCGCGAGACGCCGGTCAGCATCGACGGGCGTAGCCCTTTTCAGGCGTCAGCGCTGAACCACACGCGCCAGCGTCAGCACGTCGACCCGGGCGGCCCCGGCGCGCAGCAGGACCCGAGCGCATTCCGCCAGCGTCGCTCCTGTGGTCATCACGTCGTCGATCAGCACCAGCCGCTGTCCGGTCACCTGTTTCCTCACCGACTGTCCTGGCCGCAGGCGGAAGGCGCCCTTGACGTTGCGGTGGCGGCCCTGGCGGTCCAGCCCGCCCTGGGTCGGGGTGGAGCGCTGGCGTTGCAGCAGGTCGGGGGTGACGGGAACGCCGCTGTGCCGCGACAGCGCCTGTGCCAGCAGGGCCGCCTGGTTGTAGCGGCGGTGGAAGAGGCGGGCGCGGTGCAGCGGCACCGGCAGCAGCCGGTCGGCGTCCTCCAGAAGCTCCCGGCCGGCCCGCGCCAGCCAGACGCCATAGGATTTTGCGGCATGGATGCGGTCGCCATGCTTGAACCCCAGCACCAGCGGCCGGCTGCCATCGTCATAGGCCAGGACGGCGCGGGCGCGGGCGAAAGGCGGCGGGGCGGCCAGACAGGCGCCGCACAACGCGCCCTCCTGCGCCTCATATTCGAAGGGCAGGCCGCAGCAGGCGCACAGCGGCGGGGCAATGAAGGTCAGCTTGACCCAGCAGGCCGCGCACAGGCCGCCCTGCCGGTCCACCGCCTCGCCGCAGCTGAGGCAGCGCGGCGGCAGCAGCGCGTCCAGCAGCAGGGCCGCCGCGCCGGCGGCGATACGGCCCAATCCAGCGAGAGGGCCGGCGAGACGCGCTGGTGCCTGCATCGTCCGTCCCGTCACTGCAGCATGGCGATGCGTTCGAAGATCACGGCCGTATAGTCGCGCAACGCCAGATAGATCGCCGGGCCGGTTACGAACAGGACCAGCAGCGTTGCGAAAAACTTCATATCCTGCTGCAACGAGGATTCGTTGATGTTGGTGGCGCTCTGGAACAGCATCAGTCCGGCCGACAGCAGGGCGGTGACGCCCAGCGTCGGCAGCGAGATTTTCAGGATGACCATCAGCGCTTCGTGGCTGACTGCGATGGCTTCGTCGATGCCCATTCCGGAGCTGTCCCGATGGAAAGTGGTGGCGCGGACAATGTAGCTGGGCTGCGAGTGTAGCACGGTTGTCGCGCCGCCGGGCTGGGGTATAGTGCGGCCATGACAAGCCCCGACAGCATGACCGTCTTCGACCGCGCGCTCGTCCGCCGCCGCCGCGACCGCGCCGTCGCCGAATTCACCGACCACGCCTTCCTGTTCGAGGAGATCGCCGACCGCCTCGCCGACCGGTTGGAGGATGTGATCCGTCCCTTCCCGCTGGCGCTGGACGTCGGCTGCCACGACGGGGCGATGGGCCGTATCCTGAACGGCCGCAAGGGGATCGAACGGCTGGTCGCCTGCGACCTGTCGCCGGATTTCGCCCGCGCAGCCGCCGGTCCTGGGAATTCCACCGTTGCCGCCGATGAGGAGTTCCTGCCCTTCGCTTCCGGCAGCTTCGATCTTGTGGTCAGCAATCTCAGCCTGCATTGGGTCAACGACCTGCCGGGTGCCCTGGTGCAGATCCGGCAGGCATTGAAGCCCGACGGCTTCTTCTGTGCCTCCATGCTGGGCGGCCAGACGCTGGCCGAACTGCGCCGCTGCCTGTACGAGGCGGAGATGGAGGTGGCGGGCGGCGTCTCTCCCCGCGTGTCGCCGTTTGCCGAGATCAAGGATGCCGGCGGGTTGCTGCAACGGGCCGGCTTCGCCCTGCCGGTGGTCGACAGCGATGTCATCACCGTCACCTATTCCGACGCCTTCGCCCTGATGCGCGAGCTGCGCGGCATGGGCGAGACCAACGCCGTGCTGGCCCGTCGCAAGGTTCCGGCAACCCGCGCCCTGCTGTTCGATGCGGCCCGGCGCTATGCCGAACTCTATGCCGAGCCGGACGGGCGGATTCCGGTGACCTTCGAGGTGCTCTATCTCGCCGGCTGGTCGCCGCACGAGAGCCAGCAGCAGCCCCTGAAGCCCGGCAGCGGGCAGGTCCCGTTGGGCGACGCCCTCAAGGGCGGCTGCGGCATTCACTGAATGCTGGTGGGAAACAGGCTGGGAGGCTGGTTTACGCAACCAGCTTCCAGGCCATCCAGCCCAGCACCCCGGCGTTCACCAGCATGATCGCCGGGGCGATGCGGGCGACCGCGGTGCGCCAGGTGCGGCCGGCGATGTGGCCGGCCAGCCCGACCACTAGAAGGCTCGGCACCGTGCCGAGCGCGAAGGCCGCCATGCCGAGCGCGCCGGTCAACGCACTGCCGCTGGCCGCCGCCACGGCGATGGCGCCATAGAGCATTCCGCAGGGAATGAAGCCCAGCGCCACTCCCAGCCCATAGCCGCGCCAACCCGTCGGATTGCCGAACAGCGGCCGGGCGAGGCCGGACACCCGATCCGCCCACCAGCGCCGCACCCCGTCGCCGCCGAGCGGCGGCGCCTTCGGCAGCCAGGACAGGATGCCGCGCGCGGCATAGCCGAGGAAGAACAGCGCCGCCAGCGCCAGCAGCGCCACCGACAGCCAGCGCAGGCCGGGCAGTGCGCCGACATGGCCGGCGACCGAGGCCGACAGCGCGCCGATCAGCGCATAGGTCGTCGCCCGGCCGGCATGATAGGGCAGCACGGCGGCCCCGGTCAGGCGCCGGAACTCCGACATCGCCGACAGCGGCACCCGCTCCAGCCGCGCCGACACCTGGGCCAGCACGAAGGGACCGCACATGCCGGTGCAATGGGTGGTGCCGCCGACCAGCCCGGCGGTCAGCAGCGCCAGCAACAGCCCGCCGTCGCGGTCGATGACCACGGCGCACTGGTTCAGTCCGGCATCCAGCAGCGACAGGGCGTCCAAGGCAGGGCCTCTCCGTTCGGGAACTGGCGGCGATCTTAGGAGGGAGGGGAGGACGGCCCAATGACGTGGGTCAATGGCGACGGCGAGCTTTGGAACGTGTGGGGGAAAGCGACCATGGGGATTTCGGCGCCGGTCGCTTAACCCCACGCCCTCACGCCAGCAGGCGGGCAATGGGCGGGCGGCTGGGATGGAGGACGACGCCATCGTCGGCCGGTTCGACCTTCGCATCCGGATAGGCGGCCAGCGCATATTGCAGGGCCTGGACGAAGCGCGGCTTGAAATGCTTCATCTGGTCGTAGCCGGCGCCGAACTGCGCATAGAGCGACGGCCAGGAGATCGGCTGCGGCCGGCTCAGCGAATGCAGCCGGTAGGCCAGCCAGACATAGAGGTCGAGGCTGAGCGAGCGGTCCTTCAACTGCCGCACCGCCTCCTCCAGCAGCGGCACCGGATGGTCGCGCAGGGCCTGGAAGAAGGTCTCGTCCAGTTGGACCACGTCGTTCCACAGCGTGCCCTGGCGGTCGTCGCCGAGAGCGTCGTGGAAGATCAGGCCGCGTTTGACGATGCCGCCTTTCTCGAAGGCGTCGGCATCCTCGCCGTCCCAGAAGAATTTCAGCGAGCAGGCGGAGATGCGCAACGACTGTTCGCGAAAGCCGCGGAAGGTCTCTCCGCCGACGCTGATGCCCATGCGGGTCAGCCAGTCGCGCATGGAGCGGCCAAGCTCGACCTCGCGGCGGCCGGTGCGCACCGCCTGGGTCTGCAGATAGATCAGGATCATCCGCGCCCGCGCGCCATAGGGAACGCCGAACAGCTTCATCTTGCCGTTCACCTTCAGGCGGCCCGGTTCGACCAGCAGCGTCACCTGATGGCCGCGCTTTTCCCAGGGCACGTCGTCGGCCAGCTTCTTGTGCGGCAGGCTGGTCAGGCAGAAGCCGCTGTAGGTGATGCCGAGATGCTGGTTCTCGTCCGCCAGGATGTCGGCGGCGATGTCCACCAGCGTCCGCTCCTCCGGCCGGACCAGGGCGCGCGCCTTGTCCCGGCCATGTTCGATCACCAGCCTGTGTATGTCGCCCATGGCGCCCTCACCCAGATGTTGTGGCATCCTGGTGAGCCGTGGGCGGTGGAGTCAATGTGGGGTTAGGCGACCGTGCTAGTCGGTGGTTAGTTGTTAGACTTATTAGTTGAGTCGCCGCTTGTCCCCATGGGGAAACCCCGAGTCGCGCCGCTTTTCCCCACGACTCCGCCGCTTTCCCCCACGGTCGCCGGGGTGGATAAGGGTGGCCGGTCGCTTTTCCCCACGGGCTGCGCGGGGCGACTCGTGCTGGTTGCGGAGAGACTCGGAAGGGACTCGGGGTGGCTTGAGAGGGGGGATTGGCGGTCGCTTAACCCCACGGGTGTCGACGCCCATCCCCCTCCTTCCTCAATGGCTCATCAGCACCGGAACCGTCATGTGCTGCAGGATGAAGCGGGTCATGCCGCCCAGCACCAGTTCGCGGAACCGGGAACGGCCGTAGGCTCCCATCACCAGCAGGTCGCAGCTTTCGTCGGCGGCCATGTTCAGCAGCGTGTCGCCGGGCTCCACCACGTCGGTGGCGACATGGGTGGCCTCGACGCGGCAGCCATGGCGCGACAGGTGGCGGGCGATGTCGGCGCAGGGCTCGTCACCCAGGCCGTTGAGGCCGGGCTTAGGATTGGCGGCCATCACCACGACGCGCTTGGCGGTGGTCAGCAGGGGCAGGGCGTCGCCGACAGCGCGCGCCGCCTCGCGGCTGCCGTTCCAGCCGACCAGCACCCGCTCGCCGATGGTGGAGAAGCGGCCGGCATAGGGCACGACCAGAAGCGGCCGGCCGCATTCGAACAGAAGATCGGCCGGCTGGGCGACCGGCTGGTCGCGGTCGCGGTCCGGATCGGGCTGGCCCACCACCACCAGATCGGCATAACGGCCGCGCACGGCGGTGGTGATGGTCGGATCGCCCTCCTGGGCCAGCCACTCGGACCGGTCGGTCAGGCCGTGATGGCGCATGACGTCGTCGAAGGCCGCCCGCATCCGGTCCGTCTGGTCATTGCGGCTCTGGCGGCGGCTATCGCGCAATTCCTGCGGGATTTCGGCTTCGATGTAGCCGGGGAAGACCGTGTCGGTGAAGGCATAGAGCGCGGTCAGGTGCGCATCGCACCGTGCCGCGAGCCGTGCCGCAAGGTCGAGACGCGCTGCTGACGCGGGCGTATCGTCGACGACGACGAGGAAATCCTTGAGAGGCATGGCGTGGTTCCTGCCCAAAATGATGATCGTTGCCCCTCGTTGGGGGAATCGGGGATTTACGATCAGGGCGGCGCCGGGGGCTGGCCGGGCGACATCCTCAGCTTCGTTGGCCCCACTTGTATTGGCAGTATAAATCCGCGCCGGTTTGCCGATGTCTTTCCATTGCTGGGCACAGCCATGCCTCAGCCGCGTTCCTGCACCGCACAAGACAGATCCCAGGCCAAACTTTCGATCGCAAACACAATCACAGGCCGCAGATGCGCCGACACAAGACGAAGACATTTCCTCCACTCGCGCGATGAGGAACGGAAAACCTGGATTGTGCGTTTGGCGATGGTGCAACCCGCGCTTGAATGAATACTATGATATGCCCATGGATATGCAGCCGTGTTTCCGTTGAACCGGCTGTAGAAACGTTCAAGCTCTGTTGCACTATGGCCGCTTTGGTTTTGACGGGCGGGTGACACTTCGCGTAAGTGTTGGGTATCGATTTCCTGATGAGTACCCCGCTCTATCCTCGCCATGAGTCCTGATCCCCGAATCACCGCGCTGGCCGACGCTTTATCGGGTGCCACATCCGGCGCGCCGGGGCTTGACGCCCTGCGTCAGATTCTCGACGCCATGACGGTGAAGGTGGCGTTGATGGACCCGCAGCGGCGGCACATCTACGCCAATCGTGCCTATCTGGAGATGATGGGGACGACGCTGGAGAAGGCGCTCGGCACCACCATCGGCGTGCATCTGGGGCCTGAGCTGCAGCGCAGCACCATGGTCCAGGCCGAACGCGCGCTGGCGGGCGAGACATTGCACACGGAAGGGTGGATCACCCAGGCCAACGGCCAGCAGCGCTATGTGATGCGGCTGCATGCGCCGTACCGGCTGGAAGACGGCAGCATCGCCGGCTATTTCGTCGTCGTTCAGGACATGACCGAACGCCGGCAGGTGCAGGACGACCTGTTCCGCCTCGCCTACTACGACCCGGTGACCGGGCTGGCCAACCGCCTGATGCTGCTGAAGCATATGGCGGATTACCGCAACATGGGCGAGCCCTTCACCCTTGTCATCCTGGACATCGACCGTTTCGCGGAAATCCGCAGCAGCATGGGCCAGGGTTTCGCCAACGAGGTGTTGGACGGTCTGGCCCAGCGGATGGCGGTGCAGGCCGCTGCCTTCGACCTGATCGCCCGTGTCAGCGACCATGCCTTCGCCATGCTGGCCGGCGGGGCCTGCGACCGGCCGGCGCTGGAAAGCGCCATCGAGGAACTTGCGGCGGTGGTGCGCTCCGCCCGCTCCAGCTCCGGCGGCACGGTTTTCCTCTCCGCCAGCATCGGCGTCGCCGTTGCGGCTCCGACCCACGAGCGCCCCGACGACGTGCTGCGCGATGCCGAGATCGCCACCGCCCGCGCCCGCGAGCAGGGCGGCGGCCGGCAGGCTTGGTTCGACCCGGCAATGCACTCCCATGTGGTCGAGCAGGTGCGGCTGGAGCACGACCTGCGCAGCGCGCTCGACAGCGGCAGCGACCTGTGGGTGGCCTACCAGCCGATCGTGGAGATGGTGACCGGCGGGCTGGCGGGGTTCGAGGCGCTGATGCGCTGGAACCACCCCGAGCGCGGCAACATCCCTCCCGGCATCTTCATTCCGATCGCCGAGAGCACTGGTCTGGTGGTGTCGCTCGGCACCTGGGTGCTGCGGCAGGCCTGTTTGCAGATCGCTGAATGGCAGGACCGGCGAGAACCGGGCTCCGCCCCGTTGTTCATGAGCGTCAATCTGTCCACCCACCAGCTGTCCGACCCCAACTTTGTCCAGGTCGTGCGCGATGTGCTGCGCGAAACCGGGGTGGAGCCGTCCTGGATCAAGCTGGAGCTGACGGAAAGCGCGGTGATGGACAAGGCGGAACAGTCGATCCGCCTGCTGCGCGACCTGCGGGCGCTGGGCATCAAGCTGTCGATCGACGATTTCGGCACCGGCTATTCGTCGCTGTCGTACCTGCACAAGCTGCCGATCGACAGCCTGAAGGTCGACCGGTCCTTCGTCTCGGCCATGCACCAGTCGGAGGAAAACCGCGCCATCGTCCGCATCATCATGGATCTGGCGCGCCTGCTCGGTTTCGACGTCATCGCCGAGGGCATCGAGACCAGCGCCGACGCCAACCTGCTGCGCGCGCTGGCCTGCGACTACGGCCAGGGCTACCACTTCGCCCGTCCGCTGCCGGCGGCCGACGCGGGCAAGCTGGTCGGTGGGGAATTGCCGTGGCAGATGCCGCGGTGAGGGTGGCGGTTTAACGCCACCTTCCCAAACACGGTTCCACCAAACTCACTTCCCTCGCACGAACTTCGGCGTCCCGGCCGCGCTGGGCAGCAGGCGGATGGCGTAGGGGCTGGTGCGGTTCAGCGCCACCGCCTGGGCCGGGCCGGGCACCATCTCGCGATAGCCGACGATCAGGTCGGCGCCCTTCTGCTGCACGCTGTCGATGGCGACGCCATAACCGGCGGTATCGCGCGGTCCCAGGAACACCGCAACCGCCATCCGCCCGCCGGGCAGCGAGGACGGAGCCGGCTCGCCGACCCGTGCCCACAATGCGTTCCATTCACCGGGGTCGCGGGCGACGACATAGGCGCGCTCGGCGGCGCTGCTGTGATCGCCCTGCCAGACGGTGCCGGCCTCCGCCTGGGCCGGCAGCAGGTTGCCGTCGGTGCCGCCACCGGACTGGCAGGAGGCCAAAAGCAGCGCGGGAGCGAACAGCAGCGGGATCAGACGTGAGATCGGACGGGGACGGGACGGCGGCTTCATGGGACGTTCAGGCGCTCCGCGGCAGGATCGTCTCGACCAGCGACGCCCAATAGCTGGCGCCGGTGGTCAGGATCGCGTCGTTGAAGTCGTAATGCGGGTTATGCAGGCGGCAGGCCGGGCCGCGATGGCCGCCATGGCCGAGCCAGATGTAGGCGCCCGGCCGTTCCTTCAGCATATAGCCGAAATCCTCTGCCGCCATGGTCGGTGGCGGTGCCCAGACCACATTCTCCTCCCCCACCACCCTGGCGGCGGCGCTTGCCGCGACGCGTGCCTCCGGTTCGCTGTTGATGGTGGCGGGGTAGCCGGGGCGGAAGCGCAGTTCCGCCTTGGCGCCCAGCCCCTCGGCGATGCTGGAGACGAGGCGGCCGAACTGCTCCTGGATGCGGCGGTGGTTCTCTTCCGAGAAGGTGCGCATTGTGCCGAGCATCCGCGCGCTGTCGGGGATGACGTTGGCTGCGGTCCCGGCCTCCACCACCGTGATCGAAACCACCGCACTCTCGGCCGGGTTGGTGCCGCGGCTGACCAGGCTCTGCGCCGCGGTGATGATGTGGGCCGACACCAGGACCGGGTCGATGCCGCGGTGGGGCATGGCGGCGTGGGCGCCATGCCCGGTCACATGGATTTCGAACTGGTTGGCGGCGGCCATCACCGGGCCGGGATGGACGGCGATCTGGCCGGCCGGCAATTCCGGCCAGTTGTGCAGGCCATAGACCTGTTCGCAGTCGAACTGCTGGAACAGCCCGTCGTCGATCATCCGCTTGGCGCCGCCCAGGCCTTCCTCGGCCGGCTGGAAGATGAAGTGGACGGTGCCATCGAAGTTGCGGGTCTCCGCCAGATAGCGGGCGGCGCCCAGCAGCATGGCGGTGTGGCCGTCATGGCCGCAGGCGTGCATCTTGCCGGCATGGCGTGAGGCATGGTCGAAGTCGTTGGCCTCCGGCATCGGCAGCGCGTCCATGTCGGCGCGCAGGCCGATCGCCCGGCCGCTACCGGTGCCGAGCCCGGTCAGCGTGCCGACCACGCCGGTACCGCCCAGCCCGCGATGCACCGGGATGCCGAACTCCGCCAGCTTCGCGGCGACGATGTCGGAGGTGCGGTTTTCCTCGAACCCCAGTTCAGGGTGGGCATGGATGTCGCGCCGCCACGCGGTCATATCGTCCTGGAAGGCGGCGATGCGGTTGTTGATCGGCATGTCTCTAACGTCTGGTTGGAACGGCTGGATCGCGTTCGGGGAGAACCGGGTGAGGAAGGATGAGGGGCGAAGACCGGCGGTTCAGCCGGAGGTGGTCATATCGGGAATGATCATGCCGCGCTGTACCGCCGGTCTTGCGGCGATGGCGTCGTGCCAGCGCTTCAGGTTGGGGAAGCGTTCCAGCAGCCCGCCGCCCGCCACCGCCGCGGCGGCGATGAAGGGGAAGCAGGCGATGTCGGCGATCGAATAGGACGTTCCGGCCAGATACTCCGCCATGCCCAGCCGTTCCTCCAGCGCCGCGTAGCAGCGCATCAGCTCGCCCTTGTACAGGTCGATGGCGTGGGGAATGCGGTCGGGGGAGCGGGCGGCGAAGCGCTGCATGTCGATGGCGGTGGGGCCGAGATCGCTGATGCCGAGCATGAACCAGCTCATCGCCTCCGCCCGGTCGTCCTCGTCCTCGGGCAGAAGCCGGCCGGTGCGCTCGGCGAAATGCAGCAGGATGGCGCCGGAGCCGAACAGGCGCCGCACCCGGCCGCCCGGCAGTTCCTCCACCAGTGCCGGAATCTTGGTGATCGGGCTGACCGCCAGGAAATCCGGCCGCCTGTTCTCGCCTGCCGCCAGATCGACGCGGTGGACGGCGTAGGGCAGCCCCAACTCCTCCAGCAGGATTGAGGCCTTGTGTCCGTTGGGCGTGGGGAAGCTGTAGAGCGTGAGCATGCTGTGACGGTCCCTGCGCTCCGTCCGGGGCCGGATCCCGGGAGCGATGGCGCCAGTCTGGCTGATTTGCGCGGCGAACGCCAGCGACAGCACTCGCAATCCGGCAGCGGTTCAGAACAGCGACGCGCAGCCGTCCGGCTTCACGAGGCGGGTCGCCGTGGGTGGATTGGCCGCCAGCTTCGCCGCCGGGCGGATTGGCCGCCGCACCAGCTCGCCCCCGCAGTTCGGGCAGCGTTCTCCCGGCAGCCGGGCGCGGCAGCCGGCGCAGAAGGTGCATTCAAAGGAGCAGATATAGGCGTCGGTCGCCTCGGGCGGCAGGTCACGGTCGCAGCATTCGCAATTGGGGCGCAGGTCCAGCATGGCGCGGTCTCCGGTTGGGGGATGCACCGTGGAGGATAGCGGGCCTCGCGCGCCGGGGTGAGTGGCGTGGATGCCGATGGGCGTCAAGATCCTGCCAAAGTGATCGCCTGTCCCCGCGGGGACACTACATCGCCTCCGCCCGGCGGCCGAACAGGGCGCGCAGCTTGCGGCCGATGGCGCCGCCCAGCATGCCGTGGCCTCCGCCCGCCTTTGGGAACCACCCGGGATCGTCGGTCTGGAAGCGGCTGACCACCTGGACGAAGGCGTCGACCACGTCGGGGTCGAAGTCGCGGCCCGACCGTTCGACGATCCAGGCGATCGCATCCTCCACCGCCCAGGCGCTGCGGTACTGGCGGCTGGTGATCAGCGCGTCGAACACGTCGGCCACCGCCATGATGCGGGCGCCGATCGGAATGGCGTTGCCGCGCAGCCCCTCCTGATAGCCCGACCCGTCGTAGCGTTCATGGTGGTAGCGCGCGATCTCCGCCGCGATCGACAGCAGCGAGCGGCCGCGCAGCGGCACCGCCGCCTCGGCCAGGATGCGGTGGCCGATCTCGGTGTGGCGCTGGATCATCTGCATGTCGATGCCGGTCAGCTCGCCGGGCATGCCGAGCGTCTCGTCCGATACGCTCAGCATGCCGACGTCGTGCAGCAGGGCCGCCAGCCCGACCTTCTCGACGAAATCGGCGTCCAGTTCGTCCCGGAACTTCTCGCGCTGGTGCAGCTCGCGGGCGATGGAGCCCACCAGCTTCTCGATGCGCTGGAGGTGGCCGGTGGCGGCATTGTCCTTGTATTCGGCCAGTGCGCCCATCGCCAGGACGGTGGCCTTCTGTGAGGTGTTCAGCTCTTCGATCAGCAGGGCGTTCTCGAAGGCGATCGAGCATTTGTTGCGGAACAGCTCCATCAGCTGCCATTCACGGGCGGTGCCGTCGTTGCGGCCCTCGACATAGATCATACCGGTGATGCCGCCGTTGGCGCGCAGGCGCAGCGCGCAGAAATCCGGCTCGATGACCGTCTCGCTGCTGGGCGACAGCCGCTCCAGCGCCGCCTCCACCCGCGGTTCGCCGAGTTCCGCGACCTCGACATCCTTCCACTTGGCGAAGCGGCCGGTGGAGGCGCGCACGCGGATCTTGCGGTCGCGCGGCAGCGTGTCGCCCTGGATGCACAGCAGCGCATGGTGGCCGATGCCGAGCAGCCCGACGACGCGCGGCAGGATGTTGGGGAACAGCACGTCGGGCGTGCGCATCTCCAAGAGGCCGGTGGTGGCGACCAGCATGCGCGCCAGCCCTTTGCGCCCGGCTGCCAACGCCTGGAGGCTGGCGAAGGTGCGCAGTTGGCCGGCGACGGCGGTGCGCAGGGCGCGCGGCGTCAGCTCGGCCTTCGCCCGCCAGTCGCCGACGTCGTTGGCGGCGATGGCCTCATCCTCGTTTCCGGTATCCCCGCTCCCGGTTTCAGCCTCGCGGTCGTCGGTGCAGACCAGGATGCGGGTGCGCTGGTTGCCCAACTCGCGCCGCAGATAGGCCACCAGTTCCAGACCCGTCCTCGGACCTTCCAGCGCGGTTTCCAGCAGGATCAGGGCGGTGTCGGGATGCCGCTGCAGGGCGTCGCGCGCCTCGGCGGCCGAGCTGGCGCCGGTCAGCTCGACTCCGGCGCCGTCGATGGACAGCCCATTGAGTGCTGACCGGGCGGTGACCAGCAGCGACGGATCGGGATCGACGACCAGAAGCTTGAACGGTGGCTTGGCGACCGGACCGGCCATCTCCGGCCGTGCATCGTCGTGGAGCATGGCATTCCCAGCGGTTGCGCGTGTGTGATGCGCGTCCGGCAAAGTAATCCCATCAGACGATTCATTCAACCGGCGACAAGTGCCGCCACCACCTCGGATGCCAGCAGGCTGGGGTTCACCGGCTTGGAGATGACCCGAGATACCCCAAGCTTGGCAAAGGCGGCGGAGGTCAGCTCGGCCGGCACCTTGTCGTCGATGGCCGACAGGATGACCACCGGCATCTCCGGTCGCAGGTCGCGGGCGGCCTTGATGACCTCGAACCCGTCGTGGTCCGGCATGATGATGTCGGTCAGGACGAGGTCGAACTGCTCAACATACAGGATACCGATGGCTTCCGGGGCGCTGGAGCACAGGGTCAGGTCATGACCTTCGCGGGTCAGGATCGCGCGGATCAGATTGCGCGTGACCGGATCGTCGTCCACCACCAAAAGCTTGGCCATGCCAGTCCCCGTCGCGTTCATGCCGGGCGCAGGTATAGCGGGAACCCCCGGTTACGCCAGCGGCAAGTTTATGACTCCCCATTGTCCCCATGCGCGTCAGAATGTCACGCGGCGAGCAGGTCAAGCCGCGAGAAACGGGCTGGCTGTGAGAAACGGGAAAGCTGTGAGAAACGAGTCTTGCCCGGTCCGGCGGCCTTGGAATGGTCCGTCCGTTTGGGGTAGTGTCCGCCGGCACCCCACGGACCAACAACGAGCAGACGCAAGACCGATGTTGCTTCCCAACGCCGTCCGCCGATTTGCCGGGGCCGTCTTTGCCGGTTCTGTCGTCTCTTCCATTGCCGCTGCCGGACTGATGGCTGCCGGTATGACCGCCGCGCCGGCCGCCGCTGCCGACCCGCGCCATCTCGGCACCTTCAAGGACTGGAATGCCTTCCTGTTCGAGGAGAAGGGCCAGAAGGTGTGCTATATGTCCAGCCAGCCCAAGAAGTCGGAGCCGAAGGCGAAGCGCGGCGACATCTACACGCTGGTCACCCACCGTCCGGCGGAAAAGGCGTTGGACGTCGTCAGCATCATCGTCGGCTATCCGTTCAAGAAGGGCAGCGAGGCCGAGGTCAGCATCGACGGCAAGGACTTCAAGCTGTTCACCGACGGTGAGACCGCCTGGGCCCGCGACGCCGATGCCGACCGCGCCGTGACGACGGCGTTGCGCAACGGCAAGCAGATGGTGGTGAAGGGCGTGTCCGGCCGCGGCACCAAGACGACCGACACCTACAGCCTGGCCGGTGTCGGGCAGGCCTATGACGCCATCAACGAGGCCTGCGGCGTGAAGCGCTGATCGCCGCAGCGGTTTACTCGGTCTTTTTCCCCTCGAGTCTTTTGACTCCGCGCGCTCATGGCCCTATGTAATGGGGCCATGAGCGCCTCCAATCATGCTTCCGCCTTCGTTCTGCCGGCGACCGATGCCGACGGACGCAAGAACCTTGTCGGCCTGTCCCGCGAAGAGCTGGAGGCCGAGATGCTGTCGGTCGGCCTGGAGAAATTCCGGGCACGCCAGCTCTGGCACTGGATCTATCACCGCGGCTCCACCGATTTCGCCGAGATGACCACGCTGGCCAAGCCGGTGCGGGAAAAGCTGGCCGACGCCTACATCGTGGCGCGGCCGACGGTGGTGAAGGACCTGAAATCGGCGGACGGCACCCGCAAGTGGCTGCTGCGCATGCCCGACGGGCAGGAGGTGGAGAGCGTCCACATCCCCGAGGAGGATCGCGGCACGCTTTGCGTCTCCTCCCAGGTCGGCTGCACCCTGACCTGCCGCTTCTGCCACACCGGCACTCAGCGTCTGGTGCGCAACCTCGATTCGGCGGAGATCGTGGCGCAGGTGATGCTGGCCCGCGACATGCTGGGCGAATGGCCGGCGCCGCCCGACGGACGCATGCTGTCCAACATCGTCATGATGGGCATGGGCGAGCCGCTGTTCAATTACGACAACGTCGCCAAGGCGCTGAAGATCGTGATGGACGGCGACGGCATTTCGATCTCCAAGCGGCGCATCACGCTGTCGACCTCCGGCGTCGTGCCGATGATGGAGCGCTGCGGCCAGGAGTTGAACGTCAACCTCGCGGTCAGCCTGCATGCGGTGACCGACGAGCTGCGCGACATCATCATGCCCATCAACCGCAAATACCCGTTGCGGGATCTGATGGAGGCCTGCCGCAATTACCCCGGCCTGTCCAATGCCCGCCGCATCACCTTCGAGTATGTGATGCTGAAGGGGATCAACGACACGCCGGCCGATGCGCGGGCGCTGGTCAAGCTACTGGAAGGCGTTCCGGCCAAGATCAACCTGATTCCCTTCAACGAATGGCCGGGCGCTCCGTACGAGCGGTCGACCGCGCGGGCGATCCAGGTCTTCGGCGACATCGTCAACAATGCAGGTTACGCCAGCCCGGTGCGCACCCCGCGCGGCGAGGACATCATGGCCGCCTGCGGCCAGCTGAAGAGCGCCAGCCTGCGCATGACCGCCGCCGAACGCGCCGCCATTGCCGCCGTCATCGCAGAGAAGGACGCGGCGCTGGCGTCGTAAGCACCTAAGCAGGCGCTCTGCCATGCGCAGGCGTTGTTGTCCGCGGCGATGCGGCTTCCCGAAAAGCTCCAGCCTCCGGGAATTGCGAAGGGCGCGGTGCTGTGACAGGGTGTCGGCACCCGCCAACCAGACCCGGCCCAAGCATCGGCATGCCCGCCCCCATTGAGGACATCATCGCCAAGGCGATCAAGGACGCCGACAAGTCCTTCTTCAACGAGGATTATGCCAAGCAGGCGAAGGCGGTGACCGCCGCGCTGAAGAAGGCGGGGTATGAGGTGGCGCCGCTGAAGCCGCCGCCGGGACTGGTCGAATGGGCCAAGGACAACATTCCGTTCGGCCGTCTTCGTCCGACTGAATTGATTACGCAAATGTACTCGATGATGGTCGAGAACGTGCGCCGCTTCGACAAGTAGCGACAGCGCAGGCGCGACGGCCTGCAACTGGCCTCGTTCGCTGGTATTACCACAGGACCGGAAGCCCGTTTCTTTTCAGCCACTTCCCGCGCTGCGCCAAAATCGTCACACCAGCACTTTCGGCCACCCCCCGCCGTTGACTCGGATGCTGCGGGAGCGTAATTCATTGCGCCAACCAATAGGACGGGACAGCCGTCTCAAAAGGGCACGCACCACCCAGCCGCCGCGGCAATCGTCATGTTGCGCCGCGTCCGGCCGCGAACAGAGGACGACGCAATGGCAAACGGCAGCGGTCGGCCGCTCTCCCCGCACCTTCAAGTCTACAAACTCCCGTTGACCGCAGTCATGTCCATCACGCACCGCATCACGGGCGTGGGGCTGGCTGTGGGCACGCTTCTGCTGGTCTGGTGGCTGGTCGCCGCCGCCGCCGGTCCGGAGGCGTTCGCGCGCGCGCAGGGCTTCATCGGCTCCTTCTTCGGCCTGCTCCTGATGTTCGGCTGGTCGGCGGCGCTGTACTACCACCTGTGCAACGGCATCCGCCATCTGGTCTGGGACGCCGGCAAGTCGTTCGAGCTGACCGATGCCGACCGCAACAACAAGGTCGTCCTCGGCGCGACGGCGGTGCTGACCGTGCTGACCTGGATCGTCGGCCTGGCCGTGTGGTGAGGAGATAAGACATGGCGTCCAATAGCAAGACCCTCCGCTCGCCGCTGCAGGTCGCGCGCGGTCTGGGTTCCGCCAAGCATGGCACCGAACACTGGTGGTCGCAGCGCCTGACCGCGATCGCGCTCGTCCCGCTGACCGTCTGGTTCGTCTTCGGCGTCATCCGCCATCTCGGTGCCGATCACGCCGCCTTCGTCGCCTGGATGAAGTCGCCCTTCTCGGCCGTGATGATGATCCTCACCGCCGTGGTCACCTTCCACCACGCCCAGTCCGGGCTTCAGGTGGTGATCGAGGACTACGTGCATGCCGAATGGCAGAAGATGGCGCTGATCATCGGCGTCAAGTTCCTGTCCTTCGCCCTGGCGGCAGCCTGCGTGCTGGCCGTCGTGAAGATCTTCATCGGAGCCTGACGACCATGGCGACCGCCTACAACATCATCGACCACACCTATGACGTCGTCGTCGTCGGCGCCGGCGGCGCCGGTCTGCGCGCCACCTTCGGCATGGCCGAAAAGGGCCTGAAGACCGCCTGCATCACCAAGGTGTTCCCGACCCGCTCCCACACCGTGGCGGCGCAGGGCGGCATCTCGGCGGCGCTCGGCAACATGGGCGAGGACGACTGGCGCTACCACATGTACGACACCGTGAAGGGGTCGGACTGGCTGGGCGACCAGGACGCCATCGAATACATGTGCCGCGAGGCCATCCCGGCGATCATCGAGCTGGAGCACTACGGCGTGCCCTTCTCGCGCACGCCGGAAGGCAAGATCTACCAGCGCGCCTTCGGCGGCATGACCGCGCAGTACGGCAAGACCCAGGCCTACCGCACCTGCGCCGCCGCCGACCGCACCGGCCACGCCATCCTGCACACCCTCTACCAGCAGTCGCTGAAGCATGAGGCGGAGTTCTTCGTCGAATACTTCGCGCTGGACCTCATCATGGAGGACGGCGTCTGCAAGGGCGTGCTGGCCTGGAACCTGGACGACGGCACGCTGCACCGCTTCCGCGGCCAGTTGGTGGTGCTGGCGACCGGCGGTTACGGCCGCGCCTATTTCTCGGCGACCTCGGCCCACACCTGCACCGGCGACGGTGGCGGCATGGTCCTGCGCGCCGGCCTGCCGCTCCAGGACATGGAGTTCGTGCAGTTCCACCCGACCGGCATCTACGGCTCCGGCTGCCTCATCACCGAGGGCGTGCGCGGCGAGGGCGGCTACCTGACCAACTCCAACGGCGAGCGCTTCATGGAGCGCTATGCCCCGTCGGCCAAGGATCTGGCGTCGCGCGACGTCGTGTCCCGCTCGATGACCATCGAGATCCGCGAGGGCCGCGGCGTGGGTGAGCACAAGGACCACATCCACCTGCATCTGGAGCATCTGCCGCCGGAGATCATCCACCAGCGCCTGCCCGGCATCGCCGAGACGGCCAAGATCTTCGCCGGCGTGGACGTGACCAAGGAGCCGATCCCGGTTCTGCCGACCGTCCACTACAACATGGGCGGCATCCCGACCAACGTTCACTGCGAGGTTCTGTCACCGACCGCGGAGAACCCGGACCAGGTGGTCCCGGGCCTGATGGCGATCGGCGAGGCCGCCTGCGTGTCGGTCCACGGTGCCAACCGCCTGGGCTCCAACTCGCTGCTCGATCTGGTGGTGTTCGGCCGTGCGGCCGCCATCCGCGCCGCCGAGATCGTCCAGCCGGGCAAGGCCCCGTCGGTCAAGCCGGATGCTTGCGACAAGGCGCTGGAGCGGTTCGACCGCATCCGCAACGCCAAGGGCTCGATCAAGTCGGCCGACCTCCGGCTGGAGATGCAGCGGACGATGCAGAACAACTGCGCCGTCTTCCGCACCGGCGAGGTCCTGGACGAGGGCGTGAAGAAGATCGACGCGGTCTATGCCAAGAAGGGCGAGATCGCCATTTCCGACCGCTCGCTGGTCTGGAACTCCGATCTGGTCGAGGCGCTGGAGCTGGACAACCTGCTGGGCCAGGCGGTCGCCACCCTGCATTCCGCCCAGAACCGTCCGGAAAGCCGCGGCGCCCATGCCCGTGAGGACTATCCGAACCGCGACGATGAAGGCTGGATGAAGCACACCGTCATCTGGGTCGCGGACAATGGCGAGACGAAGATCGATTACCGCCCGGTCCACATGTACACGCTGACCGATGAGGTCGAGGTCTTCCCGCCGAAGGCCCGTGTGTACTAAGGCCCGCCGGATAAAGGAAATCAGCCATGGTTGAATTCAACCTGCCAGCCAACTCCAAGGTCGGTGTCGGCAAGACCGTCAACGTCGCGAACGGCGCCAAGCGGGCCAAGACCTTCAAGATCTACCGCTGGAACCCGGACGACGGCCAGAACCCGCGCGTCGACTCCTATGTGGTCGACCTCGACAAGTTCGGGCCGATGATCCTCGACGCGATCATCTACATCAAGAACCAGGTCGACAGCACGCTGACCTTCCGGCGCTCCTGCCGCGAGGGCATCTGCGGATCGTGCGCGATGAACATCGACGGCACGAACACGCTGGCCTGCCTGAAGGCGATCGAGGACGTGCCGGGCGACGTCAAGATCTATCCGCTGCCGCACATGCCGGTGGTGAAGGATCTGGTCCCCGACCTGAAGCACATCTATGCCCAGCTCGCCTCGATCAAGCCGTGGCTGCAGTCGCAGTCGCCGGCCCCGAGCCGTGAGCGGCTGCAGTCGCCGGAGGACCGCGCCAAGCTGGACGGCCTCTACGAATGCATCCTGTGCTTCTGCTGCTCGACCTCCTGCCCCAGCTACTGGTGGAACGGCGACCGCTACCTCGGCCCGTCGATCCTGCTCCAGGCCTATCGCTGGATCGCCGACAGCCGCGACGAGATGACGGGCGAGCGCCTCGACAACCTCGAGGATCCGTTCCGCCTCTACCGCTGCCACACCATCATGAACTGCACCAAGGCGTGCCCGAAGGGTCTGAACCCCGCCAAGGCCATCGCCGAGATCAAGAAGCTGATGGTTGCGCGCCGCTGATCGCGGGCAGTGTCTGCGACATGGAAAGGGCGCCCCCTCGGGGGCGCCCTTTTCGTTTCCGGTCCTTCAGGCGAAATCCGGGTCGGTCGGGCGCGACGGCGGCAGGTCGTTGCCGGGCACCGGGCTGTCGGTGGTGCCGGGGCCGCCGGGGTCGGGCAGGTCCGGGTTGTCGGTGCCCGGCAGGTTGGTGCCGGGGATGTCCTCGTGCGGGCCGGGGAAGGGGTTGGGCGGGGCGGTGCTGAGGCCGGGATCGGTGATCGGCATGCGGTGGTTTCCCTCTGTCGGTTGTTCGCGGTTGCACGCTCTCCCGTATCAACGGCCGAATCCGCAATCCGCTCCCTCGCACGGGACGATTGCGTGCGCACCGGTTGACCGGCGGCGGCGAGGGGGTATGCTCTTCGGGAGATCACCAACGACGACGAACCACGAATGGGCGGTGCCGGCCGGCGGCGCCCAGCGTAGGGACACATTTTCTTTCTAGGGAAGGACCAATCATGGGCGGCATGGCAGGCCAGGCGTGGAGCTGGATCCAGGGCGAGTGGGTGGAGGGCAATCCGCCGATCGTCGGACCGCTGTCCCACACGCTGTGGCTCTCTTCGACGGTCTTCGACGGCGCCCGCGCCTTCCAGGGCGTCGCCCCCGACCTTGACCTTCACTGCGCCCGCGCCATCCGCTCCGCCCAGGTGATGGGGCTGGAGCCGATGGTGACTGCCGGTGAGATCGAGGAGCTGTGCTGGGACGGCATCCGCCGTTTCCCCAAGGAGGCGGAGCTCTACATCCGCCCGATGTTCTACGCCGATGACGGCTTCGTCGCTCCGGCGCCGGAGAGCACGCGCTTCGTCCTGTCGATCTACGAGGACCCGATGCCGAAGCCGACCGGCTTCGCCGCCTGCATCTCCACCCGCCGTCGCCCGATCCCGACTATGGCCCCAACCGAGGCGAAGGCCGCCTGCCTCTACCCCAACGCCGGACTGGCGCTGACCGAGGCGCGCAAGCGCGGCTTCCAGAATGCCATCATGCTGGACGCCATCGGCAATGTGGCGGAGTTCGCCACCTCCAACATCTTCATCGCCAAGGATGGCGTGGTGCGGACCCCGGTGCCGAACGGCTGCTTCCTGAACGGCATCACCCGCCAGCGTGTCATCGCCCTGCTGCGCAACGACGGCGTGACGGTGGAGGAATGCACCCTGACCCCGCAGGACATTCTGGACGCCGACGAGGTCTTCTCCACCGGCAACCACGCCAAATGCGTGCCGGTGATCAAGGTGGAGGACCGCAGCCTTGCCGCCGGGCCGCTGTTCCAGCGGGCGCGGGCGCTCTATTGGGAATACGCGTTCCGCTGATCGAGCAGAGCCACCGCCGCCCGGCGGTGATGGGCCAGCGTGGCGGTCAGACGGCTCAGCCACGCGTCCCTCCGGCAGGTCGCGGCGGTCAGCGCGCTGCGCCGCCGGGCAGTGGAGAGCCGGGCCTCGGCCGCGAGCGTGCTGTGCAGACGGAGCGTTGCGGCGCGCTTCATGGCGTTGGCGCGGTCTACCCCGCCGAGCAGGGCGACACGAAGCTCAGGGCTTGGCGGCCGGGTGTCATGGGTACGATGAAGGCTGTCCAGGCGAGCGGCTCGGTCCATGGGATGGACAGTAGCGCCTGTCCGAGCGGCCGGTAAAGGGAAATTTTTCCTAGGATCGCGCACCGGGCGGGGAGGTGTTTACCCCCACCCTCATTGGCTTGCCCAGATGATCCGGGCCATCCAGGCGACGTCCGACAGCGGGATGCTACGGTCCGGGTGGGCGCGGTTGATCGACAGCAGCTCTATCTTGGTCGCCGTCTCGCGGATCAGCTGCTTGGCCATCACTTCGCCGCCCTTGGTGCGGACGACGACGCGGTCGTTGCGGCGGATCTGGGCAGCCGGAGAGACGATGATGGTGTCGCCGTCACGATAGACCGGCTCCATGCTGTCGCCGGAGATCTCCAGGGCGTAGGCGTGCGGGTCGCCCAGGCTGGGGAACAGCAGCTCGTCCCAGCCGCTGCCGGCGGGGAAGCCGGCATCGTCGAAATAGCCGGCTGACCCGGCCTGGGCATAGCCGATCACCGGAACCCGCTGAAGCGGGGTGCTGCCGGCACCGTCGCCGACCAACGACACGAATTCGGACAAGGACGCGCCAGTGGCGTCCAGCACCTTGGAGATGCTTTCCGTCGACGGCCAGCGCAGCTTGCCGTCGCTGGTCGTGCGCTTGCTCTTGTTGAAAGTCGTCGGATCCAGTCCGGCGCGCCGTGCCAACCCGGAGGCGGAGAGCCCGTGCTGTGCCGCGAGGCGGTCGATGGCCCGCCAGATGTCCGTATGTTTCAGCATGGGACGATAATCTCATAAAGCGGCGACAGCGTCCCTAGGAACTTTTTCATAAAACCATTGACCCCAGGCGGTGGGCGGAACATAACGCAAACAGATGGCGCCGCCACGATCGAGGCCAACTGGGCCAGAGCCGATGCCATCCCTTTCAAAATCCAAAGCCGCAAGGAGACCAGCATGCTGAGTCCGGCCGCCCCCGCTTTGCCCGCCCCCCGCCTTTCCCGGGCCGTTCCCCTGAAAGCGGAGCCCTACAGCGTCGAGGGCGAACCCTTCGCCGGTGCGGAGGAGGCTTGGTTCTGGGCGGTGCAGGCGCAGGACGCCAAGGCGGCCGGGGCACGGATCGTCGCCGGCTGCGGGCAGATCGCGCGGCCGTGCGAGCCGCAGGACGTTCTTCAGGTGGTCGACCGGCTGTACCGGACGCGCAAGCTGCTGCGCGACCATCTGCATGTGCTGGTCCATTACGGCCGCCGCCAGAGCGCGCCGGAACCTGAGCGCTTCCGAGAACAACGCGCTCATGCCCTGTGGCAGGAGGCCTTCGGTTTCATCGCCCCGGCCCTGCGCAACAAAGGCATCGTCCGGGGCATCGCGCGATGACTCCCACCCCCTGGACGGCGGCCTGGGTGGTCTATCGCGGCGAGGCGCCGCTGTGGTGGCTGCGGCTGCTGAAGCCGGGCTTCCGCCACTGCCTCGCCCTGCTGACCGACGGGCGGCGCTGGGTGGCTGTCGATCCACTTGCGGGCTTTACCGATATCGCAGTGCTGGACCTGCCGGCCTGCTTCGACCTGCCGGGCTGGTACCGCTCCCAGGGGTTGACGGTCGATGCCGCCCCGCTGCGCCGCCCGGCCGGTCCCGCTCCCTGGGGACCCTTCACTTGCGTCGAGGCGGTCAAGCGCCTGATCGGCCTGCGCGCCCGCGGGGTGCTGACCCCCTGGCAATTGCACCGCCATCTGACTGGAGGAGACCGCGCATGCCCGCATCCACAGCCGTGAAGCCGCTCGCCCGCAGGAAGGGTGACCTGACGGAGCCCGAAGCCCTGCTGGAGCGCTATCGCGTCGCCCGCGAACGGCGCAGCGTGTGGGAAAGCCATTGGCAGGAGTGTTACGACCATGCGCTGCCCAACGGCCGGCCCTTCCGCGGCGGCGGCACGCCGGGCGAACGCCGGGTCGACCGGCTGTTCGACGGTACCGCTCCCGATGCGGTGGAGCAACTGGCGGCCAGCCTGCTGTCGGAACTGACGCCGCCCTGGTCGCGCTGGTTCGGCTTCCAGCCCGGCCCGACCCTGACCGGGGCGGAGCGCGACCGTGTCGCCCCGCTGCTCGACCGTGCCGCCGGGATCGTCCAGGCCCATTTCGACCGCTCCAACTTCGCGGTGGAGATTCATCAGGCCTTCCTCGACCTCGTCGCCGTCGGCACCGCCAGTCTCTTGATGGAGGAGGCCGCGCCCGGCGCCCCGTCCAGCCTGCGCTTCACCGCCGTGCCGCTGGCCGAAGCGGTGCTGGAGGAGGGGCCGGACGGCCGGCTGGACGCCACCTTCCGCCGCAGCGAGGCGACGCTGGCCCAGATCCTCCAACGTTTCCCCGGTGCCGAGCTGCCGGACGAACTGCGCAAACAGACGGCCGAGGATCCCGACAGCCGCTTCCCCCTGGTCGAGGCGGTGCTGCCCGACGGCACGGCCTATCGCTGGGGCGTGGTGCTGGACAGCGGGCTGGCCGAGCCGTCCTGGCTGGCGCAGGGGCGCTTCGCCCAATCGCCCTTCGTCAATTTCCGCTGGCTGAAGGCACCAGGCGAGACCTATGGCCGCTCGCCGGTGATGAAGGCGCTGCCCGACATCAAGACCGCCAACAAGGTGGTGGAACTGGTGCTGAAGAACGCCTCGATCGCCGTCACCGGCATCTGGCAGGCCGACGACGACGGGGTGCTGAACCCCACCACCATCCGGCTGGTGCCCGGCACCATCATTCCCAAGGCGGTGGGGTCCGCCGGGCTGACGCCGCTGGCCAACCCCGGCCGGTTCGACGTGTCGCAGCTGGTGCTGGACGATCTGCGCGGGCGCATCCGCCACGCGCTGCTGGTCGACCGGCTGGGGCCGGTGGAGTCGGCGCGGATGACCGCGACCGAGGTGCTGGAACGCTCGGTGGAGATGGCGCGGCTGCTCGGTGCCACCTACGGACGGTTGCAGGCGGAACTGATGACGCCGCTGGTGCTGCGGGCGGTGTCGATCCTGCGTCGGCGCGGCGAGATCCCCGACATCACCGTCGACGGCCGGCTGGTGGAGTTGCAGCACCGCTCCCCGCTCGCCCAGGCCCAGGCCCAGCGCGACGTCCAGGCGACGCTGCGCTGGCTTGACAGCGTCAAGGCGCTGGGACCGGATGCGGAGGCCACGGTGGATGCTGCGGCGACCGCCCACTGGCTTGGCGAGGCCTTCGGCGTGCCGGCCAAGCTGATGCGGGCGGAGGTCGCAGCTGCCGGGACCAGCGCCGGCCTTTCTGCTGCCGGCCTCTCCACTGACGGTGGTTCCAATGGCTGACGGCCCGATGGTCGAGCAGGGCGGCTGGGACTGGCTGGAGCCACCGTCTGCCTGCGGTTTCGATAACGCCACGGCACCGGAAGCCGATCCGGCTCCCAGCTTCGCCCGCTGCTTCGCCGGAAACGATGGGGCGCGGGTGCTCGCGGTGCTGCGGGCGATGACGCTCGACCGCGCGCTGGGGCCCGACGCGCCGGAGGCGGCGCTGCGTCACCTCGAAGGACAGCGTCAGCTGGTCGCCACCATCCTCGCGCTCGTCGTGCGCGGGCGGGTGGGCTGACCGGTGGCGCCTTCCTCCTTTCCCTTCCTTGCAGGAGTTGATGATGGCCGACACTCTGCTGACCGAATCCGCCGTGACTCCCGCCGACATGGTCCCGCCGCTGCCGATTCCGGACAAGTTCCGCGATCCCAGGACCGGCGCCCTGCGTGTCGAGGCGCTGCTGAAATCCTATCTGGAACTGGAACGTCGCCTGTCGTCGCAGGGCCAGACCCGGCAGGCGCCGCCGGATGCCGCGTCCGAGTCGCTCTCCGAAACCGCCCCCTTCGATCCGGCCAGCCTTGATCCGGCACAGCTCCGCCGCCTGCTGGGTGTGCCGGAGACGCCGGACGGCTACAGCATCGCTTGCGACCACGGCCTGTTCCAGCCCGATCCGGAGATCAACGGCCGCCTGCATCAGGCCGGCTATACCCCGGATCAGGCGCAGCTTCTCTATGATCTCGCCGCCGAGCGGATGATGCCGCTGATCCAGGCCATAGCCGCCGAATTCCAGGCGGAGCGCGAGGTCGAGCGGCTGGTCGCCCGCTTCGGCGGCGAGGAGCGCTGGCGCGAGGTGTCGCGGCAACTGCTGGCCTGGGCCGGCAAGGCCCTGCCGCCGGCCGCGGTGGAAGGGCTGGCGACCACCTACGAAGGTGTCATGGCGCTTTACGCGATGATGACCGGCAGCGAGCCGGCGGCCTTGTCAATGGCGGGAAACCGGACCGGCGGCGGCGAGGGCGAGGCCGAACTGCGCACCCTGATGCGCGACCCGCGCTATTGGCGCGACCGCGACCCTTCGGTGATCGCCCGTGTCACCGAAGGATTTCAGCGCCTTTATCCCGGCCAGGGGTGATCGGGAGTGAGATGAACAGGTCCCGGCCGCCATTCCCTCGTTTCTACAGCGTTACGGAGGGACCGGTGGCCGGGGCAAAGGGCAGAACAGGGACAAAGCGCCGCAGCATGCAACCTTCGTATGGGTTGGACAGGTATCTGTTGCGCGTGCGAAGAAAAATTGAATTGCACGATTGAAACGAAGTCGTCACTTTCCCTTCCTGACGACTAACCGTCCGTTTACCGAACGGACAAGAGAGCGACGCCAAGCCCAATGACGCTGCGCCGCAAGATTCGCTGGCTGACCTGGATCGGCCTGATCGGCTGCCTGATGGCGGCGATCCCCGCGCTTTACCTGCTTCGGCAGGGCATGATCGCCGAGCGGGGGCAGGTCGCTGCCGCCCTGGTGGACTCGGCGGGGCTGCTTCTGCGCGATCTGGAACGGTCGGCGACCTCCGGCGAGATCTCCGGCGACGAGGCGCGCGACCGGGCGCGGACGGTGCTGCTGGCCCTGTCGGCCAAGCCCTTTCATGTCAGGATTTTCACAGACGGTGTCATCCCGGCGGGCTGGCCGGACATCGACCGTGCGGTGACGGCGGAGGGGCGGTTCGAGCCCTGGGGCTGGGCCATCGCCGCCGCCGGCGACATCGGCGATCTTGACCGCGATTTCCTGGTCGAGGCGTCGGGCTTCCTGCTGTTCCTGGCGGCATTGCTGGTGCTGAGCTGGCCGGGGGCGATGTTCCTGTCGCAGCATGTGGTCGGACCGCTGGAGGCGCTGTCGGACCGTATGCGCCTGCTGACGGAGGGGCGGACCGACATCGACATTCCCGGCTGCGACCGCCGCGACGAATTCGGCGCCATGGCCCGCGCCATGGAGTTCTGCCGTCGCGCCGCCGTCGCCCTGATCGAACGGGACGAGCGGCTGGCCGGCATCATGAACAATGTCGGCGAGGCGATCCTGCTGGTCGACGCCCGTGGCCGGATCGAGGAGCACAATCCCGCCGCCGTCGCCCTGTTCGACGTGCCTGCCGGCGACCTGCGCGGCCGGCCGCTCTCCGGACTGTTCGCGCCGCCCGACCGCGCGCGGATCGATACGCTGCTGGCCGCCATGGCTGCCGATGCCGACGTGCCCGAACCGGTGCGGGAAGAGGCGCTGGGGGTCGTGCGCGCCGGAACGGGGGAGCGGATCGACGCCTCGCTCAGCGTGTCGCCGCTGGTGGTGCAGGGCCGGCGCGGCTTCGTCTGCGCGCTGGCCGACGTGACCGAGCGGCTGCGCCACGAACGCGAACTGATGCGGCTGGCCACCCGCGACCGGCTGACCGGCCTGCCCAACCGGGCGATGATCGAGTCGCTGCTGGAGGCGGCGGTGGAGCGCAGCCGCCGTTACCGGCGGCCCTTCGCCGTGCTGTGCCTGGATCTGTCGCGCTTCAAGCTGATCACCGACACGCTGGGCCATCAGGCCGGCGACGCGCTGCTGCAGGAGGTGGCGCGGCGGATCGTCGCCTCGGTGCGGTCCGCCGATCTGGTCGGCCGCATCGGCACCGACGATTTCGCTGTCGTGCTGGAGGAAATCCGCGATGCCGACGAAGCGGCGATCATCGCCGGACGCATCCTGGACGCCTTCGACGCACCGGTCACCCTGCCGGGCTGCGAGCATTATGTCCGCCCGGCGGTCGGCATCGCCGTCTATCCGACCGACCTCGCCGGGGAGGGCGTTGCGGACAGCGTTGCAGACGGCGACGACCCGCAGGCGCTTCTGCGCGCGGCCGAGACGGCGCTCTATGCCGCCAAGCGGATGGGCGGACGCCGCCACGCATTCTTCCGACCCGAACTGGCCGAACAGGCGCGGCGGCAACTGGCGCTGGACGGCGATCTGCGGGCGGCGCTGGCGCTGAAACAGTTCCGCCTGCATTACCAGCCCAAGGTGTCGCTGATCGACTATTCGCTGGAGGGGTTCGAGGCCCTGCTGCGCTGGGAGAAGCCGGGGCACGGATTGGGGCAGGGGCAAAGTGTGATGATCCCGCCCGGCGAGTTCATCCCGGTGGCGGAGGAGACCGGCTTCATCGTCCCGCTCGGCGACTGGGTGCTGGACGAGGCCTGCCGCCAGATGCGCGAGTGGCTGGATGCGGGGATGGAACCGGTGCCGGTGGCCGTCAACATTTCGCCCAAGCATCTGCGCAACCGCAGCGCCGAGGATTTCCGGCGGATCATCGACCGTCACAATTTGCCGCCCGGCCTGATCGAGCTGGAGATCACCGAGGGCGCGGTGATGCAGGACCTCGACCATGCGCTGGCCGTGCTGGCGGCGCTGAAGGCGATGGGCATCCGGGTGGCGGTGGACGATTTCGGCACCGGTCATTCGTCCTTGAGCTACCTGAAGCGTCTGCCGATCACGACGCTGAAGATCGACCGTTCCTTCATCAACGGCGTGCCGAACGAGCGCGAGGACGCCGGCATCGTCTCCACCATCATCGCCATGGCCGACATGCTGGGCCTCCATGTGGTGGCGGAGGGGGTGGAGAAGACCGAGCAGGCCAATTTCCTGCGCCACCACAACTGCACCCAGGTCCAGGGCTGGCTGACCGGCCGCCCGGTACCGGCCGAGGCTGCCTGTCGCCTGCTGATGGAGCGGTTGCGTCAGGCGGAGCTAGGCGCCGCCTGAGACGGGCGCCGTCTTCCGCCGCGCGCGGGGAAGCATCAGTTCGCCCAGCGTGACCGGGCGGAAACTCCAGACATCGACACCGACGTCGATCTGCCGGGGTTGCGGCTTCAGCTGGCCGTGGCTGTGACCGTGCAGGTTCAGCGCCTTGCGGTGCATGCCGTTCCAGGTGCGGAAGGCGTAGTGGCACAGCACCAGATCGGTGCCGTCCAGCGTCAGTTCGGCATAATACCCGACGCTGGCCCAGCCTGGCAGCGCCAGCGTTGCCGGGCCGTCATTGTTGCCGGCGATCAGGTGCTTGGTGCCGTTCAGCCGGCCGAGCAGCGCCGCCATGGTGTCGGGCTTCATGTGCAGGGCGAAGTCGCCGAGGTGCCAGACCTCGTCGTCGGGACCGACGGTGGCGTTCCAGTTCGCCTCCATCGCCGCGTCCATTTCGGCGGTGGAGTCGAAGGGACGGCGAAAGCGGCCACGGGCGCCGCCATGGCCGAAATGGGTGTCGCTGGTGAAATAGACGGTCATCGGCAGGTCAACGTCGGCGCGCCGCTGGCGGTTCCCACAATCAGGAACCCGCTTCGGGCGCGCCGGCGGATCCGCGCTCAATGTTTATGGTCGTCCGCCGCCGGGTCGAGGAAGCGGTGCAGGTGGACGATGTAATAGCGGGTGTGGGCGTCGTCGATGGTCTGGCCAGTAGCGCCGCGCCATGCCTTGTAGGCCTCGTCATAGCTCGGGAAGATGCCGACGATGTGCAGCTTCGACGGATCGACGAACTGGTCCGTGTCCGGACGCACGAGTTCGCCGCCGAACACGAGGTGGAGGAGCTGTTTGTCGGGCATGGCGGGGTCCTTGTAAGCGGGGGGATTGGGGAGTTATGGCTGTCTTTGCGCCGGCAGGCCGGCTGATGCGTCGCATTCTCATATCCGTCGTCCGGCCGGCGCTTCAAGCCTGTTGACACGCTCATCGGCCTTTGCCACCACGGAACCGTGGCGTTTTCAGGATCAGGATAAAGAATCCGTTCATTTGCCGCAGATGACAGGGACCTAAAACACGGCCGAACACTGCAAGGATCGAGCGATGGCAAGTGGTCATACCGCGACTCGGGAGAAACATGTGCGGGAGCTGCGGGTCTGGGACCTGCCGACCCGTCTGTTTCATTGGGCATTGGTCGCCGCCGTTATGGTTGCGATTCTGTCGGCCGAGCTTGGTGTGCTTGCCGTTCATATGTTGGCGGGTGAAACAGTCCTGATTCTCGTGCTGTTCCGACTGGGCTGGGGCGTGGTTGGCAGCCAGACCGCGCGCTTCGCCGATTTCGTGAAGGGACCTGCCGCCATCCGCGACTATCTGAAGCGCTCACGCGCGGGTGGGGAGGCCGCCCTCATCCTGGGCCACAATCCGCTGGGCGCGTTGATGGTGGTGGCGATTCTGCTGGTGCTGCTGGTCCAGGCCGGCTGCGGCCTGTTCACCAGCGACGATATCCTGGTCGATGGGCCGCTGGTGCATCTGATCTCCGGCGCCACCGTGGCGCTGCTCAGTTCGCTGCACCGGCTGCTCGCCAATGGCATCTTCGTGCTGATCGGACTGCATGTGGCGGCGGTGTTCTTCCATCTGCTGGTCAGGAAGGACAACCTGATCCGCCCGATGGTCACCGGCCGCAAGATCCTGCCGGCGCGGCTGGTGGCGTCGGAACCGAGGCGCGCCCCGACGGGGCTGGCGCTGGCGATCCTGGCGGCGTCGGCCGGGCTGGTCTTTCTGGTGCTGCGCGCTGCCGGTTGAGTTCGGGGGCTGACCGGCCGCTTATTCGGAACGATAGCGTTGGTGGCAGGCCTTGCAGCTGTCGGCCATGGCGCCGAACGCCTTGGCCGTCGCGGCCTTGTCGCCCGATGCGGCGGCGACCTTCAGGGCCTGGGCGGAGGCCTGAAGGCCCTGCGCCTTGGCGGTGAAGTCCGGGAAGTTGGCCCAGATCAGTTCCCTGGCCGCCGTCCTGCCCTTGTCGGAGCCGGGCGGGAACAGGCTGGGGATCTTCGCGGCGAAGGCGTCGATGCGGTCGGTGACCGGGCCGACGGCGGCGAGGTCGCCCTTGCCCACCGCGTTCTTGATCTCACCCATCGCATTCTTGAAGTCCTCGAACCCGGCCTTGCGGGTCTGGATCACGTCCTGGGCCAGGGCAACGCCGCCGGTCAGCATCAGCGCGGCCGACGCCGCAAGCACCATACGGGAAAACACGGTTCTCATCCCTTCGTCGAATTTCGCCCCCGACGCCAGACCTTACACGCTGCTCCACCAAAGCTGTCAAGTGAAGCAGGCGTGACAGAGCCGTGCCGTCATGGCGTCGATTGGTGCGGTGATGAATAATGCTGCGGAGGATTAAAGACGGGATTTGCAGGTGCTGGCACCTTGACCAGCGGATGGCAGGGAATATCGGCCGGTGCGGCCCGGTACGGCACCGCCACAGGATGGAAAAACCGCTGAACCACGGGGTTTTCACCGCCCGACCGGCCTTGCAACCGGGGTAGAGCGGAAGTAAGGTCCGGCCTCGCGCCTTCCACCCGGAGGGGCAGGCGTCGAACGACGTCTCCGCCACACCGTCTCCATAGCCCTGAGGGGGCCCGCCGCCATGTCGATTATCGCGTCCCGTCTCTCGCGCATCAAGCCGTCGCCGACCATCGCCGTGACCAACA
Organism: Azospirillum sp. TSH100; assembly: GCF_004923295.1. Taxonomy (NCBI): domain Bacteria; kingdom Pseudomonadati; phylum Pseudomonadota; class Alphaproteobacteria; order Rhodospirillales; family Azospirillaceae; genus Azospirillum; species Azospirillum sp. TSH100. Next base: position 764,895 of record NZ_CP039634.1, on the reverse strand, counting down.
AAGCCCGCGAACTGAAAGCGGCCGGTCGCGACGTCATCGGCCTGGGCGCCGGCGAGCCGGACTTCGACACCCCCGACAACATCAAGGCCGCCGCCATCAAGGCGATCGAGTCCGGTGACACCAAGTACACCGCGGTGGACGGCACGCCCGCTCTGAAGAAGGCGATCTGTGCCAAGTTCGAGCGCGAGAACGGCCTGAAATACACGCCCGAGCAGATCACCGTCGGCGTCGGCGGCAAGCAGGTGCTGTACAATGCCCTGATGGCGACGCTGAACCAGGGCGACGAGGTCATCATCCCGGCCCCCTACTGGGTCAGCTATCCGGACATGGTCGAACTGGCGGAAGGCACGCCGGTTTTCGTCTCCTGCCCGGCCGAGCAGGGCTTCAAGCTGCAGCCCGCCGACCTGGAAAAGGCGATCACGCCGAAGACCAAGTGGCTGATCCTGAACTCGCCGTCGAACCCGTCGGGAGCGGCCTACACCCGCGCCGAGATGAAGGCGCTGACCGAGGTGCTGGTCAAGCACCCGCATGTCTGGGTGATGACCGACGACATGTACGAACACCTGCTGTATGACGGCCTGGAGTTCGTCACCCCGGCCCAGGTCGAGCCGTCGCTGTACGACCGCACCCTGACCGTCAACGGCGTGTCGAAGTCCTACGCAATGACCGGCTGGCGCATCGGCTATGCCGGCGGCCCGAAGGAGCTCATCAAGGCCATCGGCGTCATCCAGAGCCAGTCGACCTCCAACCCCACCTCCATCGCCCAGGCCGCCGCCGTCGAGGCGCTGAACGGTCCGCAGGACTTCATCAAGGAGCGTGGCGAGGCCTTCCGCCAGCGCCGCGATCTGGTGGTCTCGATGCTGAACCAGGCCAAGGGCCTGCATTGCCCGAAGCCGGAAGGCGCCTTCTACGTCTATCCGTCCTGCGCCGGCACCATCGGCAAGACGACCCCGGACGGCAAGGTGATCGAGACCGACGAGGATTTCGTCACCTACCTGCTGGAGTCCGAAGGCGTCGCCGTCGTCCAGGGTTCGGCCTTCGGCCTCGCCCCGCACTTCCGCATCTCCTACGCGACCTCGACGGAAGCGCTGGAAGAGGCGTGCAAGCGCATCCAGCGCGCCTGCGGCAACCTGCGCGACTGATAGCGTCCGCAGAACCTGAACAAGGAAAAGGGCCGGCGCCGTAGGGTGCCGGCCCTTTTCCTTATGCGGGCGTTACTTCACCGCCAGCATCCTGTCGATGGCGCCGAGCGCGAATTTCAGTACCGCTTCGTCGGCCAGCTTGCCTTCCTTGATCTTCTCGCCGACGCCGCCGACGACCACCTGGGGGCCACCCAACAGCTTGGCGGGAAGCGCCAGCAGCGTGTCGTTCACCTGCTGATGTGCCCGCACGCCGCCGGTGAAGGCGGGGGAGTTGGAGATGACCAGCACCGGCTTGCCGATCAGTGCCGACTTGCCGTAGGGACGCGAGGCCCAGTCCAGCGCGTTCTTCAGCACGCCGGGCATGCCGTAATTGTATTCGGGCGTGACGATGAGCACGCCGTCGGCGTCCGCGATGGCCTGACGGAAGGCATGGACCTCCGCCGGGGCGTCGGGCGTGTCGATGTCCTGGTCGTAGAGCGGCAGGCGCAGGTCGCGGATGTCCATGCTGACCCCGGCCGGCAGGGCGTCCTGCAATCCGCGCAGGATGGCCAGCGAATTGGAGTTGCTGCGCAGGCTGCCGGGCAGGCCCAGCAGTTTGGCACGCACCGTTGCATCGGTCATGAAGCGGTTGCCTTTCCTCAGTTCGTCCAGTGTCTTTCAACCGGGGGCCTTCCGGGCCATTCAATGGATACCACGGCGCTGAGATGGTCGGTGCAGGTCGAGCTTTCCAACAGGTCATGGCCGATTTGTCGTCGGCACAGAGCCGGACGGACGGTGCAGGCAGGCTGTGACCATCTTGGGTTCCAGCTGTTGACAGGCTGGATGACTACCTACTTAGAGGGCACACAAAGGGTGGGAGGCGCAACCGGGCGCGCCCATCGGCTTTGGCCTTTGGCTCGGGCGGATCGGAAGGAAGGGAAAGCGACATGGCGACGCGGCGACTGGATCGGGATGATCACGTCAGGAAGCATCTGGCACTGATGCTGCAGGAATGGCAGGAGATGACCGGACGCGACATGGCGACCGCCACGGCCGACCAGCGGCTTCAGCACTGCACCACCCTGCTGATCGACCTGTTGGGCGAGGCGGAACGTGCCGACGAAGCCGCCATGGCCGAAGCCTGAAGGGAAAAGAGCGGCCCCTGCGGAAGAGCCACTCCGTCTCCAGCATGATCCTTACTGCGGCGCCATGCGAATTGCGCCGTCCAGACGGATGACGTCACCGTTCAGCATCTCGTTCTCCAGGATGTGCTGGACGAGGCGGGCGTACTCCTCCGGCTTGCCGAAGCGCTTGGGGAAGGGAACGGTTGCGGCCAGGCTGTCCTGAACCTCCTGCGGCATGTTCAGCAGCATTGGCGTGCCGATCAGGCCGGGAGCCACCGTCATCACCCGGATGCCGTTGCGGGCAAGGTCGCGGGCCGCACAGATGGTCAGGGCGACGATGCCGCCCTTCGACGCGGCATAGGCGGCCTGCCCGATCTGCCCCTCATAGGCGGCGACCGAGGCGGTGTTGACGATCACGCCGCGCTCGCCGCTGTCCAGCGGGTCGAGCTTCGCCATGTCGGCCGCGGCCAGCCGCAGGATGTTGAAACTGCCGATCAGGTTGATCTCGATCACCGAGCGGAAATTCTCCAGCGGCATCGGCCCGTCGCGGCCGACGATGCGCTGGGCGGGCGCGATGCCGGCGCAGTTGACCGCGATGCGGGCCGGGCCGTGGGCGGAGCGTGCCTGATCGAACGCCCGCTCGGCGGAAGCGCCGTCGGTGACGTCGCAGACCAACCCCAGTCCCCCGATCTCATGCGCGGTCTTCAGCACCGCGTCCTCGTTGATGTCCAGCACGGTCACCTTGGCGCCGAGACCTGCCAGATGACGCGCCGTCGCCGCCCCCATGCCCGAGGCGCCGCCGGTGACAATGGCGGACAGACCCTGGATGTTCATGGCATCTCCTCCTTAATTGCGGCCGGTCCGCCGAGGGTGCCGGCCTTGTGTCCAACAGGATGCGATCGCACTTGTTGTTTACCAGATGGCTTGTTTACCAGATGGCCGGCGCACCATACCACACCGTATGGTGGGAGGCATCATGCCGTCAGGGATGCCGTGCCTCGTTTCCTGAAGGGTCATTTCCGAAAGGGATTTCTGCGTCCATGACCGCATCGTCCGTTTCCCCCTCCCTTGGCGACGGCGCCACGCTGACGGTTCCCGATCCCGGCCGGGTCGAGCGCGACGAACGGCTGGTGCGCCGCCGCTTCTGGCAAAAGCTTCGCGCCAACCTGCACCGCATTCCCTTCCTGGAAGAACTGGTGGCCGCCTATTTCTGCGCAACCGATCCGGCAACCCCCTATCGGGCGAAGGCGATCCTGCTGGGGGCGCTGGCCTATTTCGTGCTGCCGGTCGATGCGGTGCCGGACTGGCTGCTGATCGCCGGCTTTACCGACGATGCGGCGGTGCTGGCCGCCGCCGTGCAGACGGTGCGGACGAACCTCACGCCAGCCCATTGGGCACGGGCGAAGCAGGCTCTGAGTGCCGAAACGGGGGAGGGCGTGACTGGGGCCGGCGAAACTGAACAGGCCGGCTGACCTGCGCTACAGTCTTGCCGCTTTGCGCCCGTCAGCCGCGTCCCTGTGCATGGAATAGAGGGCTGAGCCGGCGATCACCAGGGCGCCCACCCAGCCCCACACGTCCATCGTCTGGCCGAAGACGATCCAGGCGACGATGGCAGTTAAAGGAAGCCGGGCATAATCATAGGGCATCATCGCCGAGGATTCGGCCAGCGCCAGCGACTTGGTCATCGCCAGCTGTCCCAGCGTCAGCACCCCGCCCAGCAGCGCCAGCCCGCCCAGCACGCTCCAACTCGGCCAGGTCCAGACGAACAGCGCCGGAACCAGTGCCATCGGGGTGACCAGCAGGCCCAGGAAGGTGACGATCACCGGCGGACTGTCCTTCCGGCTGAGCAGCCGCATCTGCAGGATGGTGCCGGCGGCGGCGATGCAATGGATGACCAGCGCCAGAAAGGACAGATCGATCGGCGCCGACCCCGGCCTCAGCACGATGGTCACGCCGGCCAGGCCGACGCAGACGGCCGCCCAGCGCCGTGGCCGCACGCGTTCGCCCAGGAACGCTGCCGCTCCCACCGCCACGAACAGGGGGATGGCGAAGCTGACAGCCGTCGCGGTCGGCAGCGGAATGTGGAGGATCGCATAGAACCAGGCGGACATGGCGCAGAGCGTCGTCAGCGCCCGTGTCACGTAAGGACCCAGCCGTCGCTCCGTCAGGACTGCCCCGCAGGCGGGAGCACCGGCCGTCAGTGCCCAGGGCAGCATCCACAGCAGACTGAACAGGTTGCGGAAAAACACGACCTCCAGCGGGTCCATCACGGTCGAGGCCCAGCGCACCGCCGTGTTGCCGATCCCGAACAGCAGCGCCGACAGCAGCATGAAGCCGGCGCCAAGCAGAAGCTGGTTCGATGGCGCTTGCAACTGGGGGGGCGCGTCTACGGAAGAGGCGGAGACGGTCACGATCAGTCGTCCCTGGCAAGCCGTTGGCGGATGGTCCGGTCTGGCTTGCAACAGGTGGCGTTGGCGCAGGCATCACTGTATTCGGGATGTTTGCGGTCAGACCACCCGCGGCCAGCGCCGCAGCGATGATCCTCTGGAGAAAATCTATCCGGCGCAAGCAAAATACGGAAGTGGGAGGCGATAATACTCCCGTATGACGGGCAATACTTTCGATCTTGCGGAATTTATGGTTTTTGCCCGCCCCGGCTCTATTCCGGGTTGCCGCCGTCGGTGGTGCGGTGCGGCAGACGGATGGTAAAGCGTACGCCGGGGTTTGTGTTTTCCATGGCAAGCACCGCCCCCAGCTGTCTGGACAGGGTATGGATCAGCCGCATGCCCAGGCTGCGGCTTTGGCGCCAGTCGAAATCGGGCGGAAGCCCGACGCCGCGGTCTCCGACGATCAGCCGCAGAGCGTCTTCATCCCGCCGCAGGCCGACGAAGATGACGTTGGCCGCCGCCGGGGTGGTGTCGGGATCGCCATCCTGCGGCCCGGCCACCGTGCCCGCCATGGTGGCGGCAAGCGGCCGATAGGCATGCTTGATGGCGTTCATCACCAGTTCGTTGGCGAGCAGGCCCAATTGCACCGCGTGGTCGGTGGGTACCTCCACCGGCTCCACCACCAGTTCCAGCCGCCAGTCGCCGCCTTCGGAGCGGGCGGAGCGCTCCAGTTCCCTGCATAGCTCGGTCAGATAATCGTGGAAGGGTATGAAATGGACGTCATCCACGCGGTAGAGCAGCCGGTGAATGTCGGCGATCGCCTGGACACGCCGTCCGGCTTCCAGCAGATGGTCGCTCAGCCGCGGGTCGCCGACCGCCTGACTCTGAAGGCTCATCAGGCTGGACACCACCTGCAGGCTGTTCTTGATGCGGTGGTTGGCCTCGCGCATCAGTAAATCCTTCTGCGCCAGCACCGCGTCGCGTTCCCCGATGGTCTTTTCCAGCGAGGCGGTGCGCTCGCGCACCCGGCGCTCCAGCTCGCGCCGCACTTGCCGGGCGGCACCGGCCTGCCGGAAGCCGAAGACCGAAAGGGCGGCCAGCGCCATGGCCGCCGCCGCCGCCAGTCCGGCATAGGGTGCGATCACCCGTTGCCAGGACACCAGAACCGGCGCCAGATCCAGCCGCACAACGACATGGACGGGCCAACTGTCGACCCGGCGGTGGGCAATTATGGTGGTGTCGTCGCGGGCGACGCCGCCGTCCGGCTGCGCCTGGATCGCCCGGCGAGCGGTGTCGGACAGGGGGACCGGCTCGGTAGACCCAGCAGACCCGGCGGGCTCGGTGGGCTCGCGCACCAGCACGTCGAGGCTGCCGGCCCGCACCAGGATGGTCACCGGTTCGTGCGGGACATCCAGCTCCTTGTAGAAGCCGGACAGGTAGGAGGGATCGATGGTGACGGAGGCGATGCCGCGGAAGCCGCCATCCGCTTCGGACAGCCGGCGGCTGAGCAGGAAGGTCGCCTTGTTGGTCACGCGGCCGATGATGCGCGGGCCGATATGGGGCTGGTCGACGGCGTGGCCCTGCCGCGCATTACGCTGATGGAACAGGAAGATCTCGCGGTCTGACGCATCGGAGTAAGGGGCCGGGAAGGCCGCCGTCGTCAGCCGCAGCAGCCCTGTCGCATCGTTCAGCCAGACGGCGTCCAGAAAGGGCAGCCGGGCCCGCTGGGCGTTCAGCCTGTCCCACAGGGCGCGCGACTGGGCAACCTCGTCCCACGGCCGGCCGGCACTTTCCTGGGCGGCATACTCCACCAGCAGGTCGGCGGCATCGAACAGGCGGGCGGCGTGTTCCGCCAGGACGCGGACGGCCGCCCGTGCCCGTTCCTGCGCCCCGTCGATGGCCCGCTGGCGCGACTGCCCCCCGACGACCACGGTGACGACGGCAAGAAACAGGAAGCCGCAGGCGGCCAGCCAGCCGATGGCAGCCTCCAGCCGCGGCTTGCGGAAAGGCTGCGCGCCGTCCGCAGCGTTGCGTCCGGAACCGGCGGAGTCGTCGGAAAACGGGGGGAGGGTGGGGCCATTCAATCGGCCGTTCCTTTCCCATCGGTGCAAACCGCCATGCCGGTCGCCGGAGGCGCGGGAACAATCCTGGAATAGTAGCGCAGGCAGGACTGCCCGTAACCTCATCTTTCGGATGCTCAAGGCCACGCTTGAACCGCGCCTGGACCGGACGTGACAGGTCAGCGGATCGAGTCGTTGTGCAGAACCATCTCCGTCGCCAGCCGGGCGGCGCACAGATCGGCGAGCGCGGTTCCGACCGACTTGAACAGGGTGATCTGGTCATAGAAGCGCCGGCCGGCCCGTTCGCCGCGACCGAGTTCGAACAGGTCGCCGGCGATGTCGTCGGGAGTCAGAACGCCGGCGGCAACCGGCTGGGCGATGTCTCCGGCCTCGACCTGGGTGCGGTCGCGACTGTCGACGAAGACGCGGGCGCGGCGGACGCACTCGTCATCGGCCTCGCGCATCTCCGGCGTCACGCCGCCCAGCAGATCCAGATGCTGACCCGGTTGCAGCCAGTCGCCGCGGATCAGCGGGTCGCGCGCCGCGGTGGCGCAGACGATGATGTCGGCACCGCGCACCGCTCCCTCCAGGTCGGCGGTCGCCTCGATGCGGAATTTCGGCCGGTGGAAGCGGGCGGCCAGCTTGCGCGCCTTCTGGGGATCGCGGCCCCAGACCAGCACATGGCGGAGCGGCCGCACGGCGGTGTGGGCCTCCACCAGTTCCAGCGCCAGCGGACCGGTGCCGACCACCAGCATCCGCTCGGCATCCGGCCGCGCCAGATAGGAGGCGGCGAGAGCGGAGGATGCGGCACCGCTGCGCCGGCCGAGCGTGGCGGACGAGTCCATCAGCACCTGCGGCACGCCGGTCTTGCCGTCGATCAGCAGATAGACGCCCTGGCTCTGCGGCAGGTCGCTGCCGGCATTGTCGGGAAAAACGGTGTCGATGCGCACCCCAAGCGCCTGATTGACCTGCCAGGCGGGGGCAAGCAGCAGCGCGGCGTCGCTGGTGCCATAGGTTTCGACCCGATGGCGGTGGGCCGGCGGAGTTTCCACGCCGGCGCGGAAGCTCTGCCGCAGGCGTTCGACCAGCATGCGGTGGTGCAGAACGGATCGAAGCTCGGCGCCGCTGACGGTGCGCATGGAACCCCCTCCCGCCGGCCTGCATCCCGTTCCGCCCCGGTGGAAAGGGCGAAACCCGTGGATGGATGACACTGACTGCTGGTGACCTTGGAACTTAGGACTCTGACCGGCGACGCTCAGTGAACGGTCGGAGCGGCGCCCTGGGCCGGGACCGGCAGGGTGGAACCGGGCAGCGTGCCGGCCGGGCCGGAAACCGGACGGGTACTTTCGGCCAGACGCTTTTCGGCGGCGGCGGCGCGGGCCTGCGCTTCCTTCAGTTCACGCTCCAGAAACAGCACGCGGTTGCCTTCGCGGCGGGCGCGGCGGCGGTGGCGGCGCTGGCTGTTCCAGACGACGAAGCCGCCGGCCATGAAGCCCACCACCAGCGCGATCAGAGTGGCCAGATACACCGGGGTTTCGAGCGTGAAGGGCAGCGGCCACAGCGACAGGGTCACGACACCGCGGTTGGAGATCGCGAAGAGGATCGCGACGAGGGCCACGGGAATGGTAACGATCCAGGAAAGATGGCGCAAGGCGAAGGTTCCTTGAGTGATGCGGCGGAGAGAATGGCCGGGCCGGCGCTCACTCCGTGTTCAGACGCTCGCGAAGCTGCTTGCCGGTCTTGAAGAAAGGGATGCATTTCTCGCCGACGTCAACCGATTCTCCGGTCCGGGGGTTGCGACCCGTTCGCGCGTCCCGCTTCTTGATGGAGAAGGCGCCGAAGCCTCGCAACTCCACCCGGTCGCCACGCGCCAGCGCCTCGGTGATCTCGTCGAAGATGGTGCCGACGATCTTCTCGATGTCGCGCTGGTAGAGGTGCGGGTTCCGCTCCGCCAGCCGTTGGATCAGTTCCGACTTGGTCATGATCGTTGACGTTCCCCCATTCGATGCGGGCGCTTATGGTCGGACCGCGCCGCGCTTGGACAGCAGCGTGCCACCGGCAGCATAAGGCGTCAAGCCCCACCCGCGGTGCTAAACCGTTACGGCACAATCGTTTTTCCGGACGGTGGAAGGCGTTCTGCCACCAATGACCAGGCTCCGGCCAAATGCGCGGGCGGCAATCTCCGGCATGGTTCATGACGGAAATTTGAAAGCAATCAACGGCTTCGCGAAAGAAAGTCCGGCCGCGGCTCAGGCTCCGCTCAGCCGGGTCCCTTCCAGGATGGCGCCTTCCAGGACGGCCGACGAGCGGTCGCAGCCGGTCAGGTCGGCCAGGGTCAGGTCGCTGCCCTTCAGGTTGGTCTGGCTCAGCGAGGCGCCGGCCAGCCGCGCCCGCACCAGCGACGCGCGCATCACCTTGGCTCCGGCACTGACCAGCAGCATTCCCAGGTTGGCGCCGTCCAGCCGGCTGTCGATCAGGATGGCGCGGTCCAGCTTCACCCCGCGCAGGTCGGCGCGGCTGAGATCGGCGGAGCGCAGGTCGGCGCCGTCGAACTGGGCGGCCTGCAGCTGGGCTCCGTTCAGCCGGGCATGGCGCAGACGGGCGCCGCTGCCCTTGGCCAGGGTCAGGATCTTGCCCGTCAGATCCGCCCCTTCCAGGTTCAGCCCGGTGAGGTCGAGCTGGCAGCCCTGCTTGCCGCTGGTGCCAAGCCAGATCATGTGCTGGCGCAGCATGCTGTCCAACTGCTCCACCGGCAGGGCCGGCAGCTCGGCGGCGGTCTCCTCCTCGGGCTCCGGATCGGGGGCAGGAGGCTGGGATGCCACCTGACGGGCGACGTGAGCCTGCTCGTCGGTGCGGATCGCCAGTTCCAGACCGGCCTCGTCCAGGCTTGCCCCCTCCAGGATGGCGCCGCGCAGATCGGACCCGTTGAGGTCCGCCCCACGCAGATCGGCGCCGGAGAAATTGGCGTCGCGCAGATCGGTGCGGTCCAGCCGGGCGCCGGCCAGCCGGGTGTTCGTGAAGTCCGCCGCCCGCGCGAAGCTGCCGGACAGCTTGGCCCGCGCCATGTCGGCGTTGGTCAGCCGGGCCGACGCCATGTCGGCCGGGCCGGGATCGAATCCCACCACCTTCAGTTCGCCGGCGCTGTTGCGGTTGACCATGCTGCCGTCGCGCAGGTCGACCTCCACCATGGTGGCGCCGTCGAGCTTGGCGCCGCGAACATTGGCGCCGCGCATGTCGGTGCGGAACAGCCGCGCCTCCGACAGGTCGGCCCCGCGCAGATCGGCACCATAGAGGTCGGCATGGTCCAGCACGGTGCCGCGCAGATCGGCGTCACGGAGGATGGCGCCGGCCAGATGGGCGCCTGTCAGGTTGCGGCCGGCCAGCGACAGGCCGGACAGGTCGAAGAAGGGCAGGTTGGCGCGGGCGCCGTTCGGACGCCCTTCAGCGAATCGGACATGGCGCTCGCACACGCGGTCGAGCTGGTCCTGGGTCAGGCGGATGCGGGATTTGCCGTCTTGCGCCATGGCCGGTCACGCGAACAGGGCGTCGATGTCGGCCTGGGAGATCGCACCGCCTCCATCGCCGCCCGGATCGGCAGGCGGTGGGGGCGGCGGGGGGGCCGGCTTCGCGACGGGGGGAGGGGGAGGCGGCGGGGGTGGAGGAGGGGAGGGGGCCACGTCGGTCGGCAACGGTTCCGCCCGTTCCGCCACGCCCGGCACGCTGTCGAACAGCGCGTCGATGGCGTCCTGGCTGACCTCCGGCCCGCCCAGCTGCGGCCCGTTCAGCAGATGCGCGTCCGGCCGGGTGTCGCCCAGCTTGCGGTGCGAGGACACCTCGCCCGACGTGTTCTGCTGGGAATCGGCAACGGCCAGCCGCTCGACACCCCAGATCTCGATCATCGTGTTCACGCGCTCTTCGATGTAGCGCAGCGTGTTGACGACCTTGGTGGTGCGCTGGCCGGTGATGTCCTGGAAGGAACAGGCGGTCATGACCTCGATGCACCACGCCTCGATCGCGTCGATCCGTTCGGCCAGATCGGCGTCGTCGCGCGGGATCGACATGGTGATTTCCTGGATCTTCTCCGTCGCGTTCAGAATGTCGGTGGTGGCGCGTTCGGTTGCGGCGACGATCTCGTCCAGCTCGCCGGTCGCCGCCTCGATCCGGTTCGATCCGGTATCGGTCGCCTTCAGGGCGGCGATGTCGCTGCGCGCCTCGCGCACCACCTGGGTGATGGCGGTCAGCTCCTGCTGGATGCGCGGATCCTCGCCGGGAGCGAAGGCGGTGAAGGCGCTGGGCGAGGTGCCGCTCAGCCGGTCGACCTGGGTTTCCAGCTTGTCGACCAGCCGGTGGAACTCGTCCGAGGCGACGACGCGGCTGCGCCGGTCGCGCATGCGCAGGAAGGCCCGGCCCCGCGCGGTCTGCGACAGGGCCTCCTCCATCTGCAGATACTCTTGCTCGGTCAGTTCGAGCAGTGACCCGCCGCTCATTGCGCTCAACCCGTTCTCGACGGACATGCCTTCATGGCAAGCCCGTGGTGCTGCGTCGACCTTGTCCTATAGCATCGAATTTCTTTACCGGGAGTTTCCGCCGGGTCAGCGTTATCCTCGATCCCGACGGGCCGAAGCCGGCGGGAGGCGCCGGCGGGAGGCATCGGGGGGACCCAGGCGGCTGGCGGGCTTGAACCACATTCGGTCTTGTCCCAAATCAGCCCGGTCGAAGACAATCCCCACAAGAAATTCCCAGCAGGAAAGGAACAGGCAATGAAGATGGCGGTGCGCCCGGTGGTGTTTGCGGCGGCGGTCGGGATGGCGGCGCTGGCCGGCGGCGCGCTGGTGGCACCGGCCGACTCGGCGCTGGGCCGGGCCGGCTCCGCCATCGGATTCGGCGCCTCGCCGGCGGAAGCGGCACTTCCCTTGGGTGCGGTCGGCGGTGGCACGATCGCCCCGATGCTGGAGCAGGTGACGCCGGCCGTCGTCAACATCTCGGTGCTGAGCCAGGCGCCTCAGGCGGAAAATCCGCTGCTGCGCGACCCGTTCTTCCGCCGCTTCTTCAACCTGCCGGACCAGATGCCGCAGTCCAAGCCGCAGGTCAGTGCCGGCTCGGGGGTGATCGTCGATGCCCGCAACGGCTATGTCGTCACCAACAACCATGTGGTGGAGAACGCGCAGGAGATCGCGGTCACCCTGAAGGACCGCCGCCGCCTGCGCGCCAAGCTGATCGGCCGCGACGCCGCCACCGACATCGCGCTGTTGCAGATCAAGGCCGAGGGTCTGACCGCGCTGACGATCGGCGACTCGGACCGCGCCAAGGTCGGCGATTTCGTCGTCGCCATCGGCAACCCCTTCGGCCTGGGGCAGACGGTGACCTCCGGCATCGTCTCGGCACTCGGCCGCAGCGGTCTGAAGATCGAGGGGTACGAGGACTTCATCCAGACCGATGCCTCGATCAATCCCGGCAATTCCGGCGGCGCGCTGGTCAATTTCCAGGGTGAGCTGATCGGCATCAACACTGCCATCATCGGCCCGGCCGGCGGCTCGGTCGGAATCGGATTCGCCGTCCCGGTCAGCATCGTACGGTCGGTGATGGAACAGCTGCGCGAATATGGCGAGGTGCGGCGCGGCCGGCTGGGCGTCGCCATCCAGGATCTGACGCCCGACCTCGCGGAAAGTCTGAGCCTGAAGGGCGATGAAGGCGCGCTGATCGCCAAGATCGAGCGCGGATCGCCGGCCGACAGCGGCGGACTGCGCAGCGGCGACGTGGTGGTCGCGGTCGATGGACGGCCCATCCGCAGCGCCACCGACTTCCGCAACCGGATCGGTCTTCTGCGCGTCGGCACGCCGGTGCAGTTGACGGTGGTGCGCGAGGGCGGGCAAAAGTCGGTTACCGTCCGCACCCAGCGCTGATGCAAGCCCACCCGTGAGGAGCCACCCCGTACCGGCATGATGCGTTCCACCCCTCCCCGCCGTCCGGCCGCTCCGCCGGCGCCCACGCCCGGCCGCAGCGCGGCCCAGCGCCAGCGCGAGATCGCGACGCTGCTGATGCGGCTCGACGCCATGCTGAAGCAGTCGGCGGAGCTGGCCCAGACGGCGCGCGAGCGGGTGTCGGTCGGCGGGCTGGCCCGCTACCGCCGCTTCAGCCGTCGGGTGCGCGATTTCTTCGCGCTGGCCGCCCTGACCCAGGAACGGCTGGATGCGGCACCGGACGAGATGGAGGATCTGATCGACCCCATGACCACTGCGCTGGAGCGTCTGCACGCCCGCATGGTGGTCCAGTTCGTCGAGGGCAGCGCCGCCTTCTTCTCCAGCTTCGCCCGGGTCAAGGCGCTGCCGATCGGCACCCATGAGATGTGCGGGGTGGAACTGCGCGGCGTCCTGGAGATCCGCAAGTTCCTTGATGACCCGCTCTATGAGGGGGAGCGCGGACAGGCCCTGCGCAGCGAGGCCGACCGCATCGCCGCCCTGATCCGCCGGGTGATGGACCGCATCCCGCCGCTGCCCGATTTCGGTGACGAACCCAGCATCGGCCCGCGCGGCACGCTGAACAGCCCGCTGAAGGGCCCCAACGCCCATCTGCCGCCGGGCCGGACCGCTACCCGCACGGCCGCCGCCCACCCGGCCGCCGCCCATTTGGCCACGGCCCGGCCGGCCGCCATGCCGCCGTCCGCCCCGCCGGCACCGAACCCCAGCACCGAGGTCCGTTCGCTAAGCCTCGACCAGTTCGAGGACGACGAGGAGGAGTAAGCGAGGGAAGGCGGTGGCCGGCACCGCCCCCCTTTGCCCGTTCAGTGACGGTGCTTGCCCTCGTCCGCCGTCAGCGCGCCGACCGCCGCACCGGCGGCCCCGCCCAGCAATCCGCCATAGATCGCACTGCCGCCGGTGACGGCACCGATGGCCGCACCGCCGGCTGCACCGATAGCGCCGCCGGTCAGCGCGCGGTTCTCGCGATGGTTCAGGTTCGAACAGCCGCCGAGCAGCGTCGCGCCGATCAGCAGCGCCATCGTCCCGGTGGTGAATGTCCGCATCGTGGTCTTCATCGGTCTCTTCCTTCAAGCATAGGCACGTCGATAAGCCGACCACCAGCCTGCGGTCAGGCGGGACGAGGTGGCCAAGCTTATGTTTGGTGAGTGGCGCGGCAGCTTGCTGTGACCATTTCGAGGTATCGGTACCACCTGATCGGTTTGGGTTGCCTCTTTCCTGTCAGAAGGGTTTTGGAGATCAGACGAAGGCGTGGCCAAGACGACATCACATCAATTTCCGACATTTCCCTTCTGTAACTATGGTTACCAAAATTTTGGTAAGACCACTTAAATTGTGTACCGGCGTTTACAAATGGACTCAACTTTGTCGATGAAAAACCCCGATGACTTGGTTAGGAGAAAAGCTTCGGGTTCAAAGCATTGTGTGTTTGTTGGGCAAAGATCGTCTCCTGGCCTGGGTTTGGCGACGGGTCGTGAAGAAAGCCCGGCACAAGGAAAATCAGAGATGGCGTTTGACGACACAACATCAGACTGGGGTGACCCATCCCGTCAATCCTCCTCTCCGCCGATGGGGCGGGTCATTGAAATGGCTTTCACCGGCCTGTGGGTCATCCGGTGCCGGGGCGTGCTGCAGGAGGTTGGAGGGCGGCTCTGCTGGCCGGACCGCAGGTCGCTGGAACAGGCGGCGGCAGAGGCCGGCATCCCGCTGTCGGACATCGTCGTCCACACCGGCCGACTCGACCCAGGCCATCGATAGCCGGCCGGCATCGGTCAACCGCCGGTGGCCGACCACGACGGGAGATGGCGGACTCTCCTTCCGGGGGATGGAATCGCGACGAACGGACAGTTGCGCAGGCGGTGGGCTTCTTCCAATATCCGGAGCATCGGTGGACGTCAGAAACGGCTGTTCCGCAATCTCCGCTTCATTGGGGCCTATGGAAGACATCGACCGCCAAAGAACGCTTGCCTATTTCGAAAGGCTCGGAAAAGAGCGGGTGCGACTCTATACCGCCATAGACTGCGACCGCTTTCTTGGCGACTGGCAGGTTCGTGAATTGGCCGATCAATGGCTTGATGCCAAGAATGCCGAAGACGGCACGCACCAGCTGGGATGGCCGTTGCTGCGGCGCCTGCTATCCGACCGTCGCCCCTGACGGTGGCACGCGGGCATAGGCCGGGGCGGGATGGCGCGTAGGCCGCACCGTCGATCCGCATAAAACCATCCTCCCCATCGCTGCCGGAGTCCTGCCCTGTCCTTACCAAGGCGGGATGCCTTTTTCGGCACCTCGCAATAGGCCGTGGCCGCCGCTGCTTCATCACGGGTAGCGTTCGGCGGAACCGTACCCGCCGGACGGTGTTACCGTTTCCGGCTAAGCATGAAGTGGCCGCATCCCGATATGGTTTCCGACACGATGCCGTTGCGCGCGCTGCGTTCCCAATCCTCACCGCTCTACCGGCTGCCCGGTTCGGCGCTGGTCCTGATTGCCTGCACCGCCGCGGTTCTGCTGACCATCGGGCTGTCGGCCGTCTTTGCCTGGCGTGACCGCAACGAGGCGGTCCAGCAGGCGACCGGCGTCGCCGGCAACATCGGGCTGCTGGCGGCCGAACATGCCGCCCGGCTGATCGAGTCGGGCGACCTGCTGCTGACCCAGACGGCGACGCTGGCCGGTCCGCCCGGCACGCCGCTGCCCGACGACGCGGCGACCCGCGACCGTATGGGCCTGCTGGCGGCCAGCGCCCCCCATGTGGTCGGGCTGGAGATCCGTGACGCCGCCAGCGCCCTGCGCCTGTCGACGCTGCCGGACGCCCTACCCGGCGCAGCCCTGCCGGCGTTGAGGCCGGACGGCATGACCATCGGCAGCGGCCGGATGGGCGGTCGGATGGGTGGGCGCGCGGTGGTGTTCCTGGCGCAGCCGCTGCCGGGTGGTTCCGCCGGTGCCAGACCACGCGGCTGGGCGACGGCCGGTCTCGACGCGCGGGCCTTCCGCGACGTCTACCGCTCGCTCGACGTCGGCTATGGCCACAGCATCTCCATCCTTCAGCCGGACGGCACGCCGCTGCTGCGCGAGCCGGAGGGCGGCGGCACCATAGGTGGGACTGCCGGGGACGAGGTCGGCAGCCATGCCGACGACATCACCGTGACCCGCCCGGTCGGCGACACCGGCCTGTCGGCCATGGTGACCATCGCCACCGGCAGCGTGCTGCGGCGCTGGAGCGAGCGGCTGTGGATCTATGCCGCCTTTGCCGCCGCGGCCTGCGCCACCGTCGCGGTGATCGGCGCGCTCGCCATCCAGCGTGCCCGGCGCGAGCGTGAGGCCGAGGATGCCCTGCAACACGCCTACGACACGCTGGAGGAGCATGTCCACCAGCGCACTGCCCAGTTGGAGCGTGCCAACGCCCAGCTGGAAGCCGCGGTAACCGACAAGGAGGTGCTGCTGAAGGAGGTTCAGCACCGGGTGAAGAACAACCTTCAGGTCATTTGCAGCCTGCTGCGCCTGCAAGCCGCCCGGATCGATGAGCGGGCGCGTCGTGGCTTCGACGAAAGCCTGCGCCGCATCCAGACCATGAGCCTGCTGCACGAACTTCTCCATCGCTCGACCGAGCCGGCGCACATCAACTTCGCCGACGCGCTGCGCCAGATGTGCGACGGGCTGGTCCGCTCCGACAACCCGACCGCCGCCCGGCTGGAACTGGAGGCACAGGACTGGATCGTCGATGCCGACCGCGCCACGCCCCTGGCAATCGCCACCAGCGAACTGGTGTCCAACGCGCTGCTGCACGCCTTTCCACATGGCCATCCCGGCACCGTGCGCGTGCTGCTGGAGCGTGAGGAGAACGGCATGCGGCTGGTCGTGCGTGACGACGGCGTCGGTCTGCCCGCCGGCATGCCGAGCCAGCACAAGCGTCCTGTGCGCGGCGGCGCCAGCAGCGGCCTGGGCCTCAATCTGGTGCAGGCGCTGTCGCACCAAGCCGGTGCCACGCTGAAGATCGAGCGCGACGGCGGCACCATCTTCACCCTGACCATCCCCAACCTGCCGGTGCGCCAGCACGCCAAGACCGCGGCGTAAGGGAGGTGCGGGCTGCACATGAAATGGGCCTCCCCATCCTGCCGGACGGGGAGGCCCTGACGCTTTGACCGAACCGCTGCGAGAGCGGCGCCGCGGCTACTCCAGCATGCTGCGCAGCATCCAGGCGGTCTTGTCGTGGATTTGCAGACGTTGGGTCAGCAGGTCGGCGGTCGGCTCGTCGCTGCCCTTCTCGGCCAGCGGGAAGACGCTGCGGATGGTGCGGGCGGCAGCCTCGTGGCCTTCGACCAGCTGGCGGATCATGTCGTTCGCCTTCGGCACGCCCGCCTCTTCCTTGATGGAGGCCAACTGCGCGAACTGCGAGAAGCTGCCCGGCGCCGGATAACCCAGAGCGCGGATGCGCTCGGCGATCTCGTCCAGCGCGGTCCACAGCTCCGTGTACTGGGTCATGAACATCGTGTGGAGCGTGTTGAACATCGGACCGGTGACGTTCCAGTGGAACGAATGGGTCTTGATGTAGAGCGCGAAGGTGTCGGCCAGAACCTTGTTCAGCCCTTCGGCGATGGATTTGCGGTCTGCGTCCGAGATCCCGATGTCGATCTTCATACTTCGATCCTTCTTGTTGGGTCCAGCATCATACCCCGGCACTGGCGCCGCCGTCAGCAGCCGGCGCCCCGCGGTCCCGGCACAACAGCTTGGGCGCAGGCGGGTCGTTTCAAGTACGATGCGACCAAACTTCGCGGCCGGATTTCGCAGGTGAGCGATGCGGCTCCGGCATATGCCCCGTCAGCCCGCCCCCTTCAGCCCGCCCGCAGCCGGCCGATGAAGTGGGTCACCTCGCGGTTCAGCGTCACCGCCTGACCGTCCAGCAGTTCCGCGGCGCGCAGCACCTCGCCGGCGGCGGTGCCGGTCTCGCCGGCGCTGGTCGACACTGTGGCGATGGTCTGCGAGACCTCGGAGGTGCCGGCGGCGGCCTCCTGCACGTTGCGGGTGATCTCCTGGGTGGCGGCGGCCTGCTGTTCCATCGCGCCGGCGATGGAGCCGACGATTTCGTCGATGCCGACCACCGTCTCGCCGACCCCCTTGATCGCGGTGACGGCGGCCCCGGTCACCTCCTGCATGGTGGCGATCTGGGTGCCGATCTCCTCGGTCGCCTTGGCGGTCTGGGTCGCGAGGTTCTTCACCTCGCTCGCCACCACGGCGAAGCCCTTGCCCGCCTCGCCGGCGCGGGCCGCCTCGATGGTGGCGTTGAGCGCCAGCAGGTTGGTCTGGGCGGCGATGGAGTTGATCAGCCCGACGATCTCGCCGATGCGGTGGGCGGCGTCGGAGAGGCCGACGACATGGGCGTTGGTCTCCTCCACCGCCCGCACGGCGCCGCGCACCATGTCGAAGGACCGGCGGACCTGATCGCCGATCTCGGCGATCGAGGCCGACATCTCTTCCGTCGCGGCGGCGGCGGTCTGGACGCTGGCGCCGGCCTGGGCGCTGGCGGCGGCGACGGTGGCGGCCTGCCGGTTGGCGCTGTTGGCCCGTTCCAGCATGCCGGCGGCGTTGCTGCGGACCTGATGGGCGCCGGAGCCGACCAACTGCACCACTTCGGCCACGCGGGCCTCGAACAGGTCGGCCAGTTCCTGGATGGCGCGGCGCTTCTCCGCCTCGGCCTCCGCCTTCTGGCGCTGCTGGTCGGCGGTCAGCCGCTCCACCTCACGGGCGTTCGTCTGGAACACCTCCAGCGCGCGGGCCATTGCGCCGATCTCGTTGCGCATCCAGCCGCCCTCGACCACCGTGTCGAGCTTTCCGGCGGCCAGATCGGCCGTGTTGCTCGACAGCCTTTGCAGCGGCCGGGTGATCGAGCGGGCGAGCAGCAGCCCTGCCGCCATCATCGCCAGCAGCAGTCCGGCCATCACCAGCGCGAAATCGCGGCGCGCCGAGGCGGCGGCATCGCGGGTGGCCTGGGTGGCGGCGGCGGTGGAACGGCCGATGGCCGCCTGCGTCTCCATCACCTTCGCGGTCAGGGCAGCGAACTGGTCGTCGGTGTGGGCCATCATCGGGATGCCGATCAGGCGGTCGATCGCCGCCATCTGGTTCATCTCGTCGACCGCCTTGGCATAGGCGCCGATCCGCACCGACACCTCGTCCAGCATCGCCCGCTCCGCTTCGGCCAACGGCATGGCGCGCAATTCCGCGATGGCGGTGCGTGCCTTGCCCAGGTTGGCGGCGATGGCGTCGCGCATCGCCTGGAGCTTCGCCTCCTCGATGCCGGAGCCCGACAATGCCAGATGGCGGGACACGTCGCTGTGGATGACATAGGCGATGGCGACCAGCCGGTCGATGCGGCCCAGCCGTTCCGCCGCTTCGCCGTGGATGGCGTTCACGGCACCCAGGGCCTGTTCCGACTGGCGGTCGGCCAGCACCAGTGCCGCCACCGTCAGGACAATCCCCATCAGGGGTGCTGCGAACACACGGCCTGCCACAGGCAGACCGGACAGACGCGCAAAGACACCGCCGCTCATGCTCACCCCCAACAGCTCCGCCCCAACGGCTCTATCCGCCGATCACCGTCTTACGCCGCCGTCGTCACTTGTAGATGCCGACATAGGCGACCAGTTCCTGGCCGGGCACGCGCTTCACGTAGGTGATCTTCGGTTCGATCTTGTTGCTGGCGGGGTTCAGCCAGCGATATTCGACCCAGCCCTCGCCCTTGTCCTTGGCGACGGCCAGCACGTCCTGGACGATGAAGCGGCCGTCCGGATCCTTGACGTTGATGACGCTCTGGCCGACGCCGGCCGGGCGTGGCGGATAGACCTTCCAAACGCCGGTGAAGTCGATGACGTTGACGTAGATCTCGCCGTGCTTGAACGGACCGTCGGCGTTGAAGGCCTTTGCGGCTTCGTCCAGGCCCTTGGCGGCGATCAGGTCCGCAGCCTGCAGGGTGATGGACTTGGCGTCCTCCTGCGTCGGCTTGGCCTCCTGGGCGACGGCGGGGGTGGACAGCGGGGCGGAAACGGCAGTCCCCAGGGCAATCAGGACGGCCGTCAGCAAACGGAACCACAGGCGCATGTGCTCTTTCCCCAAAGGATGCGGGGCGGCCGGCGGATGCCGGGCGCCCCAGAGTGCTTTGTCCGGCCGTCATCGCCTTCACGTGCGGCCATTTTCCCGTAAGGCTACTAGCAGAAGGTTTCATGCATTTGTCCGCTGCATTTCGCCGCGATCATACTGCATTGCAGCATAGCAATATTGCGAATGAATGACCCCACCCTGCGCCTTCAGGCGGTATCATATTACATTTGAACGAATTATCCGTGCAGCCCGTGCGGCCGCACGGGGACCAAGCGGGGATGGATCGGCCATCCGGCCGTCTCTGCGGCTTATCGACGCATCGCCGACTGCCGCAGCCTGCGCGTGACGGTTTGCCGCCCCTTTTTTCCGTCGACAGCCGCGTCGTTCGGGTGGAGCATTGAAAGTCCGATGCGGGCGCTCCGCCGGCCCCGGACCCGATGCGCTGTTCCAGCGCCCGTCCGCCGCCGCCCGTCGCCCGGTCCGGACACCGGTATTCCGGAAGTGCCAGGTTTTTAACGTGCCAGTCTGAGAGAGCCATACGCGAACGGGCCGCCCCGGCGGCCGGCGCCGGCGGCCCGATTTCCGGCCCAGGCTCCGTCCCCGGTCACGACAGTCCGAAGCTTCGACGGGAGGTGTGAATGCCGCATACGCAAATCCGGACGGCGCGCTGCGCGGCGCTGGTCGGCCCCTATCTCGCCGGCAAGACGACACTGCTGGAAAGCCTGCTGTTCGCTGCCGGGGCCGTCACCCGCAAGGGCAGCGTGCGTGACGGCAATGCCGTGGGCGACAGTTCGCCGGAGGCGAAGGCCCGGTCAATGAGCACCGAGCTGAATGTCGCCTCCTTCGATTACCTTGGGGAACGCTGGTCGGTCCTGGACTGCCCCGGTTCGGTGGAACTGACGGGGGAGGCGCAGGCGGCGCTGATGGCCGCCGACATCGCCATCGTGGTGGCGGAGGCAGCGCCCGAGAAGGCGGTGCTGCTGGCCCCGCTGTTCAAGGTGCTGGACGATCACCGCATCCCGCACCTGCTGTTCATCAACAAGATCGACACGCTGGGCGATATCAGGGTGCGCGACGTCGTCGCCGCCTATCAGGAGGTCTCGGCCCGCAAGCTGGTGCTGCGCGAGGTGCCGTTGCGCGAGAACGGCCAGATCACCGGGCTGGTCGATCTGGTCAGCGAGCGTGCCTGGCGCTTCAACCCTCACAAGCCTTCCGATCTGGTCGCCCTGCCCGATAGCGCCCGCGACTGGGAGGCCGAGGCCCGGCAGGCCATGCTGGAATCGGCCGCCGACTTCGACGATGGCCTGCTGGAAAAGCTGCTGGAGGACATGGCTCCCGACAGCGCCGAGCTGTACGAGACGCTGGCGCATGAATTGGCCGACGACCTGATCGTCCCCGTTTTCTTCGGGTCGGCGGAGAAGGACAACGGCATCCGCCGCCTGCTGAAGGCCCTGCGGCACGAGGGGCCTGAGGTCGCCACCACCGTGGCCCGTATCGACCTTCACGCCGATACGGCGGCGGTCCAGGTGGTGAAGACGATGATGGGCTCCCATGCCGGCAAGCTCAGCCTCGCCCGCATCTGGCGTGGCACCGTCACCGACGGCATGATATTGGGCGGTGAACGGGTTTCCGGCGTCTTCCAGCTGTTCGGTCGCGACCAGACCAAGGTGCCCCAGGCGGTCGCCGGCGACCTCGTGGCGCTCGGCCGGCTGGAGAAGGCGGCGACCGGCGACCGGCTGACCGAGAAGGCCAACCTTGGCCCGCCCGCCGACTGGCCGGCCGCCGCTCCGCCGGTGCACGGGCTGGCGCTCCGTGCCGAGAACCGCAATGACGAGGTGAAGCTGTCCGCAGCATTGCAGAAGCTGCGGGAGGAGGATCCGTCCCTGACGCTCGACCAGTCGGCCGAGACCGGCGAGCTGGTGCTGTGGGGCCAGGGCGACGTGCATCTGAAGCTGGCGATAGACCGGCTGCGCAGCCGTTTCAACGTCGCGGTGAAGGGCCAGCCGCCCCAGGTCCCCTACAAGGAGACGATCCGCAAGGGCACCAGCCACCATGCCCGTTTCAAGCGCCAGACCGGCGGCCACGGCCAGTTCGCCGACATCCATGTCGAGATCCGGCCGCTGCCGCGGGGGGCGGGCATCCAGTTCGAGGACGGGGTGGTCGGCGGCGCCGTGCCGCGCCAGTATATCCCGGCGGTGGAGGCGGGCGTCCGCGAGGCTTCGGTGCGCGGGCCGCTGGGTTTTCCGGTGGTGGATTTCGCGGTGACGCTGACCGGCGGTCAGTTCCATGCCGTCGACAGCTCCGACATGGCCTTCAAGACGGTGGCACGGCAGGCGATGGCCGATGCGCTGCCGACATGCGAGCCGGTTCTGCTGGAGCCGATCCTGACCGTCACCATCGCGGTGCCCAGCGCCTTCACGCCCAAGGTGCAGCGTCTGGTCAGCGGCCGGCGCGGCCAGCTGCTGGGCTTCGACGCGCGGCCGGGCTGGCCCGGCTGGGACGAGGTCAAGGCGTGCATGCCACAGGCCGACATGCAGGATCTGATCGTCGAGCTGCGGTCTCTGACCTTTGGCGTCGGCAGCTACAGCGCCGAATTCGAGCGGCTTCAGGAGGTGGTCGGCAAGGCGGCCGACCGGGCGGTGGAAATCCGCCGGGACCTGCTGGCGGCGCAATAGGCGGTTGGACGCTCCACCGCCCGGCTGGCGGGCGGTGGAGCCGGCCCCTCTATCAACCTCGGCATTTCACCGTGCGTCGGCGGCTGCGAACTCCTTGACCTTGGTCTTCAGCAGATCGAAGGTCCCGCTCAGGTTGTTGGCGGAAGACAGAACCTCGGCGGACATCTCGCCGCTCTTTGCCGCGGCATGGGCGACAGCGTCGATGTGGGCGGCGACCATCCGGGTGCTGTCCGCGACCGACCGCACCCGTTGGGCGATGTCATGCGTGGTTGCCCCCTGCTCTTCGGTGCCGGCGGCGATGGCGGACGAAATCTCGCGAACCTGTGTGATCACCAGCCCGATGTTCTTGATCGCCTCGACCGTTTGCCGGGTCTGGTCCTGAACCAGGGATATCTGACCCGTGATGTCCTCCGTCGCCTTCGCGGTCTGGTTCGCCAGATTCTTGACCTCGCCGGCGACGACGGCGAAGCCCTTGCCGGCCTCTCCGGCGCGGGCGGCCTCGATGGTGGCGTTCAGCGCCAGAAGGTTGGTCTGGCTGGCGATGTCCTGGATCAGCTTGACCACCGTCCCGATCTTGCTGGCGCTTTCCGCCAGCCCCTGGACCATCGCGTCGGCCCGCCCGGTCTCATCCGCCGCCCTGTTGGAGATGCCGGCCGCCTCGCTGATCCGCTGAGCGATCTCGTTGATCGAGCCGGCGAGCTGCCCGGTCGCGGTGGCAACGGCCTGCGTGTCGGCGGACACCTGATTGGCGGAGACGGTCGCCTGCTCCATCTTCTCCTCGCCCTCCTGCGACAGGCCGGACAGGGAATGCGCGATGGTCTGCATGTCGGTGGCCATCGTCGCCGACCGGTTGGCAAGCTCCGACACCTCCTCCGCCAGCATGTGGCTGCGCTGGCGTTCCTCCAGCAGGACGGTCAGATCCTTCCAATAGGTGATGACGTAGTCCTTGCTCCCCTGCTTGCAGGCCACCAGCGTCACCTCCACCGGAACGAGGCTGCCGTCCAGACGGCGATGGTGCCAGTCGAAGCGGACGAAGCCGTCCCTGGCCGCCTTGGTGATGTATTGCACCGCCGCCTCCTGCGACGAGCGCCCGTCCGGCTGCGTCGTCGGCGACAGGGCGGAGGGTTGCATGCCGACGATGTCGTTCCGCGACGTCGCCCGCAGGAAGCGTACGGCAGCCTCGTTGCAGGCGCAGAACCCCTCCATGGTCGCGACCAGGATCGGGTCGGCCGATTTCTCGAACGCCATCAGGCTCATCGAATCTTCGGGAGAGAGGGCGCTCTCGGCCGGAGCGTTCCCCTTTTCCCGGCCCAGCAGCAATCCGACTGTCAGAATTGCCAACCCGACAACCAACGCCAGCCAGAAGCCCCAGCTGGACAGGGCCGCAGGTCCGCTTCCGGCCAGGAGTGCGGCCGGCAAGGCCAGAACGGAAACCACGATACCGACGGCTCGACGGCCATTCAGCGTTTCAACCATTGATACGACCCTTAATGATGTATTTGGCGCACAAATGTTCGCGCAAAAATCCTCAAGGCCGCACTTAGGGAGCTAAAAAGTTAAATAATGAGTAAACGTTCAATTTTCATTCATAAGCTTTGATGTGCTCCAGCCGAAACGGCATGCAGGAAAGAGACGTTGGGATGATCCGCCCCTGGTTCGGCAAAAGAAGCAATTTAACGCTAATTAAAAGAAATTTTTTCTTATGTGCCTGCCTATTCGGGAGCCGACCAACGAATTGCTCCCCGGCAGGCCTGCTGGATATTAAAAACCCGCCGGCGGAAAACCGCCGGCGGGTTTGGAACCATCATCCGGAAGTCCGGACGATCGATCAGCCCAGCTTCTGCTTGGCCATCGCGCCCAGACGCAGACGGAGTGCGTTCAGCTTGATGAAGCCTTCCGCGTCCTTCTGGTTGTAGACGCTGTCCTGCTCGAAGGTCACATAGTCCATCCGGTACAGCGAGTTCGGCGACTTGCGGCCGACGACCGTGACGTTGCCCTTGAACAGCTTCAGGCGGACCGTGCCGTTGACCAGCGACTGGGTCTGGTCGATCAGCGCCTGGATGGCCAGGCGCTCCGGGCTCCACCAATAGCCGCAATAGATCAGCTCGGCGTAACGCGGCATCAGCTCGTCCTTCAGGTGGCCGGCGCCACGGTCGAGCGTGATGCTCTCCATCGCGCGGTGCGCCACCAGCAGGATGCTGCCGCCCGGGGTCTCGTAGACGCCGCGCGACTTCATGCCGACATAGCGGTTCTCGACCAGATCGAGGCGGCCAATGCCGTTCTCGCCGCCCAGCCGGTTCAACTCGGTCAGCAGGGCTGCCGGCGACAGCGCCTTGCCGTCGATGGCGACCGCGTCACCGTTCTTGAACTCGACCTCGATGTAGGTCGGGGTATCCGGCGCCTTTTCCGGGGCGACGGAGCGGGTGTACATGTCCTCATCCGGCTCGATCCACGGATCCTCCAGCGCCTTGCCCTCGTAGGAAATGTGCAGGAGGTTGGCGTCGGTGGAGTAGGGGGCCTCGCCGCGCTTGTCCTTCGCGATCGGAATCTGGTTCTTCTCGGCGTAGTCCAGCAGCGTGGTGCGGCTGTTCAGGGTCCATTCGCGCCACGGCGCGATGACCGTGATGTCGGGCCGCAGGGCGTAGTAGCCCAGCTCGAAACGGACCTGGTCGTTGCCCTTGCCGGTGGCGCCATGGGCGACCGCATCGGCGCCGACCATGTTGGCGATCTCGATCTGGCGCTTGGCGATCAGCGGCCGGGCGATCGAGGTGCCGAGCAGGTAGGTGCCCTCATAGAGCGTGTTGGCGCGGAACATCGGGAAGACGAAGTCGCGCACGAACTCTTCGCGCAGATCGTCGATGAAGATGTTTTCCGGCTTGATGCCCAGAAGCTCGGCCTTCTTGCGGGCGGGCTCCAGCTCCTCGCCCTGGCCGAGGTCGGCGGTGAAGGTCACCACCTCGCAGGAATAGGTCTCCTGCAGCCACTTCAGGATGACCGAGGTGTCGAGGCCGCCCGAATAGGCGAGCACCACTTTCTTGATCTGTTTGCCGGACGCGCCGCTCATGGGACTGCTCTTGCAGTAGAGAAAGGTAAGGCCGCGACCGTACGGCCTTTCCCGCCCGCCTTCAAGCCCCGCCTACTCGATCTTCTCGCCGGGGTAGGTGCCCCAGAAATCGGCGCGCTTCATCCAGCCGCGATAGCCCTTCACGTCGACCTCGCACCACTCGTCGCGGCATTTCTTCAGCGATCCGATGACGCCCGGCTCCGCCCGCGCCACCACGCCGCTGTCGCCGCGCGGAGACTCGTAGATCGCGCGGGTCTGGCCGACGATCAGCACGCCGCGGCGTCCCGACAGCGCGCTCTGGTGCACCCAGCCTTCCGCCCCCTCCCAGTCGCGGATGCGGCGCCAGGTGTCGAATTCCTGGATGATCTCCACCGGCATGTCCTTGCGCTTGAACACCCATTCGATGGGGTAGCTGCCGTTGGGGCCGGAGCGCAGGTTCACCTCGCCGACGCGGACAGTGACGAAGCGGGGAATCGGCAGGCCCGACGCGTGGGTCGGATCCTTGCCTTCCGCCGCCATGGCGGGGGCACCGCAGCCCGCGAAAAACCCCACCCCCAACCCCAGGATCAGGGCCAGAGAGGCAAGGACGGAGCGGCGGACAGGCATGGCGGCACCGGAGCTTGGACAGGGGAAAACCGGGCCGCACTATAGAGACCACCCGTTCGATAGGGCAAGCGCCGCCACCCCTGATTGGAGGGGGAGGGAGGGGGCGAACAGCCTGCCGCAGGACGGCCTTTCGTGACGGACTTCTGGACAGTCCACCGACCGCTTGGTATGGCAACCATGGACCGGAGCAGCCCAGCAAAGATCGTGTGATGCGGGTTGGCCGGGGCAAGGGAGGACCAGCACCGATGACCGACAAGAAGAAGCCGCTCGTTGTCGTCACCCGCAAGCTGCCGGACGTCATCGAGACGCGCATGATGGAGCTGTTCGACACCCGGCTCAATCCGGACGACGTGCCGCTCACCCCCGCCCAGATGCAGGACGCGATGAATGTCGCCGAAGTGCTGGTGCCGACCGTCACCGACCGCATCGACCGCGCGCTGATCGAGGCCGCCGGGCCGCAGCTGCGGCTGATCGCCTCCTTCGGCACCGGCGTCGACCACATCGACCTGAAGGCGGCGCGCGAGCGCGGCATCATCGTCACCAACACCCCCGGCGTCCTGACCGAGGATACCGCCGACATGACCATGGCGCTGCTGCTGGCCACCGCGCGCCGCGTGGCGGAGGGCGAGCGTCTGGTCCGCTCCGGCCAGTGGACCGGCTGGGGCCCGACCACCATGCTGGGCCACCGCATCAGCGGCAAGCGGCTGGGCATCCTCGGCATGGGCCGCATCGGTTCGGCGCTGGCCAAGCGGGCCCGTGCCTTCGGCATGTCGATCCACTACCACAACCGCCGCCGCGTCCATCCGGAGTTGGAGCAGGAGCTGGAGGCGACCTACTGGTCCAGCCTGGACCAGATGCTGGCGCGGATGGACATCGTGTCGATCAACTGCCCGCACACGCCGGCCACCTATCACCTGCTGTCGGAACGCCGGCTGAAGCTGCTGCGCCCGCACTGCTACATCGTCAACACCTCGCGTGGCGAGGTGATCGACGAGGTGGCGCTGACCCGCATGCTGTCGAAGGGCGAGATCGCCGGCGCCGGCCTGGACGTGTTCGAGCATGAACCGGCGGTCAACCCGAAGCTGCTGCGGCTGGACAATGTCGTCCTGCTGCCGCACATGGGCTCCGCCACCATCGAAGGCCGCATCGACATGGGCGAGAAGGTGGTGGTCAACATCAAGACCTTCACCGACGGCCACGCCCCGCCCGACCGCGTGCTCGAAGCGCTGCTGTAGGAAGGAAGCTCCCTTCCCCTTCGACGGGGGAAGGGGCTCGTCAGGATGCGGAGGCTTCCAGCGTGGCGGTCTCCCGCACAGGAACGTCCTGCAATTCGGCCTGCAGCCTTGCCTTGGCGGCCGCAGCCAGCTCCTCGTCGGCCCGGATGCGGACCATATCCTCCGGCGCCACGGCGCCGGCCGCGATCACCAGTTCGGCGAAATCGGACAGATAGACGCTGCCCTTCACGGTGCGCTGGACCAGCACGTTGCGCTTGTCCTCGGCATCGCGCTTGCGCTTGACGAAGCCCAGGACCGACAGGCGGTCGAGCGCGCGGGTCACCGCCGGCTTGGAAATGTTCAGGAGGGATGCCAGACCGCGCACGGTGTGCGGCGGGTCGGTCAGATAGACCTGGAGAAGGATCGCCAATTGCCGCGCCGACAGGTCCGGCGCGTCCTTGCGGACGCTGGCGACCAGCGCGGTGCGCCACAACCCGAGCGCCTTGAGGTTCCGTGCCATGCCTCCCCCCGGAAAGCCGCGTGCGGTTCCGCAACCGCAGCACGCGCCGCGAAGTGTCGCTTACCCGAACGATGCAGGCAAGACTTTCGCGTTCGGGACCTTGCGGTTCCCGGCGGAGGAGATGGCACCGATGCCGGCCTACTTTCCTTCGCGCTTCAGCACCACCGGCTTGGCGGTGCCGGTGACCAGCAGGTTGCCGTCGGCGAGCGGGACGACAGTCATGCTGCCGCCAGCCGACACCGGGGCGAGGCTGACCGCCTGCTTGGCGGCGTTGGCCGCGAGCTTCACCCCGCTGGGGACTTCCTTGGGCTCGAACGTCGCGTCCTCTCCCTGGCCGGCGACGTCATAGCCCACGCATTCGTTGCCGATGCAGATGTTGGCCTCGTCGATGCGCGTCTTTCCGGTGGGGGCGTTGAAGGGCGCATCGTCCGACCCGCCGCCGCTCCAACTCCAGGTGCCGCGCAGCCAATCCGGCAGGCGCGTGTCCTTCTGGACCTCCAGATTGTCGGTGATCAGGCCGATGCCGCCGTTCAGCCCCTGGGCCGCAACAGCCTCCGCAACCTTCCTCGCCTCAGCGGTAGGGACGCCGTAGCGCGTGGCGATCTGCGGAGTCCAGGCCGTCACCGCGGCATCCACCGCGTTGCGCAGGTGGTCGCCCCAGCCGGGGGTGATCCAGCGCGGGTTGGACCAGCCGGCGGTGTCCTTGAGCAGCTGGGCCAGTTGCGGCGCATCGGTACCCTGATCGGCGCCCCGATCGGCGACGAACAGGCGCGGATCGACCGCCGACTTCAGACGGTCGATGCCCATCTGGCGATAGGTGGCGAAGCGGATGGTGCCGGTGCGGTTGGAGGCTGCCTCCAGCATCGGGGCGAGGAGATCGTCGACCGCCTTCCAGGTTGGGGACGCGAGCAGAGCCTTGTCGTCGGGGCAGGCGGGATAGGCGCCGAAATTGTCGCGGTTGCTGCCATAAAGCGGCTCCATCGCCTTCCATGCCGCCGCTCCGCGCTTTTCCATCACCGAACAGGGCCATGCCATCTCCACATCGTCGCTGACGACGCGGAGCGCGGTGAGGAAGCCTTCGTCGGTGGTGAGATCGACGCCGGCCGCGGTCTCACGGGCATAGGAATCCTCGATGCCGGCAATGGCGTCGCGCAGCAGCGCCTCCGCCTTGGCGCGGTCGGGGGACGGGCCGAAGCGCAGCAGATAGGCGCTCCACCCCTTGCCCAGTCCGCCGCGGAGCTCGGCAAGCCGCTTGGTGGCTCCGGCCGGATCGGCGGCGATACCGTCGACGATGGCGGAGACCGCGTCGATCGCCTTCGGCATCAGGTCGGACAGTGCCTTGCGCCGGGCATCCATCACCGGACCGAGGCAGGTGCCGGGGGACGCAGCGGTCGTGCATTGATTGCGCTGGGCCAGCCATGCCCGCTGCTCCGTCCGCAGCCGGTCACGGTCGGCGGCGGGGGACAAATCCTGCAAGGTCTTGTAAAGACCGGCGATCTCCCGGTCGGCGTCTGCCAGATTGGGATCGGCGCAGATCGCCTTCTCCACCGGGGTGGAGGCCGCCTTGCAGTCGAAGGACGGCTCCGCCCGCGCAGAGCCGCCGGCGACCATGATCGAGAGCGCCAGCGCTGCGGCCGCGAGCATCCCGCCGGCAACCGGTTGCTTTCCGTTCTTCTTGTGCATAACTGCCCGGCCCATCATGCCTTCCAGGGACTGTGATCCGCGGAAGATACGGAATCCGCAGCGGCTTGTCTTCTGCGGCCCGGGCAATTGAGAGGAATGCCGCTCAAAGAAACGCCACGGCGACGGCGGCGAAATGGCAGCCGGCGGCGGCCAGCACCATCAGGTGCCAGACGGCGTTGTTGTAGGGCATGCGCTCCATCAGGTGAAAGACGACGCCGACGGTGTAGACCAGCCCGCCGACGATCAGCAGCCATAGGGCGGGGGTGGACAGTGCCGATCCCAGCGGTTCCAGCGCCGTGACCACCGCCCAGCCCAGCCCGAGATAGAGCGTCAGCCCCAGCCGGTTGAACCGTCCCGGGAAGCGCAGCTTCAGCGTGGCGCCGAAGGCGGCTCCTCCCCAGACGGCAGCGCCCAGCCAGATCCCTTGGCCGACCATCCCCTGGCCTATTCCCGGGCCCAGCCCGAGGGTGAAGGGCGTGTAGGTGCCGGCGATCATCACAAAGATCATGGCATGATCGATCCGCCGCAGCATCGCCTTGCCGAATCCGGGCGGGGCGAGGTTGTAGGCGGCCGAGGCCGTCAGCATTCCCACCAGCCCCAGACCATAGATGACCAGCGCCAGCGCCGTATGGATCGGTACGGCACCGGAAAACACACCGGCACTCAGCAGCCAGATGAAACCGGCGACCCCGGAGGTGACGCCGATCGCATGGACGGCGGCATCGGCACGCCGCTCACCGGCGCTGTAGACGGGAAACTGGTGGGCGTCCGGCATTGGCGCACCGCTTCGGTCGACGCAGGGAAGGAGGGTGGCTGCCAGAAAGGAGCCTGCGTCGAACATGGTGTGCCTGCTGCGGCCGCGCCACCGGTCCTGTCCGATGGGGAGACACAGGCGGCAGATGCTTCGCTAAACGCTTATGCGGGACAGATCGGTGGCATCTTGCCGCCATTCCGTTACTCCGCGGCGAAGGCCACGGCCGTGGCGGGGCGGTGGCGCGGCATCAGGTCCGACAGGCTGGCGGCCTTGCGGAAATAGCATAGCGCATAGACGCGGACGCAGCCGGTGAGATTGTCGCAATCCTGGCGTTCGGCATCGATCTTCGACACTAGCTCGCTGATCGTCATGTTCTCGCGGGTGCAGATTTCCTCAAGCGACTCCCACTCGACCGGCATCAGCTTCATGCTGGTCCGCTTGCCGTTCACCCTGATGTTGCGCATGTGCATGGGAGAGCCCTCCATTGCTGACGCATAAATGAGTATGCGAAACGACGGGGTGCGTGCTGTGAAGTTCTTCACAGGGAAAAATGGCCTGCCGGGCGGAACGCCGTTCAAGGGACAACTGGGGCAAGGGACACCACGGCATGGGACAACCGCCCACCATAGGATCGGAGATTGGCATGACACGACGCAACGACGCCCTGCGCGCGATCATAAGCGAAGCGGCATCGGCACGGTCCGCTTTGTGTGAGAATGAACTGGTGATCCGTCTGGACAACATCCTCGCCATTGCCCGAGCGGCACTGGATGAGCAGGACGGGGACAAAATGCCGCAGTCTTGGCGGAGTGACGGTGGCCCGCCGGGGCGATGAGGGGGCGTCCCTACACCCACAGGTTTGAGACAATTGGTCACCAGTGGTCGTAATTCTGCACAACTTGACCGCCCTCCAAATTGTTTAGAAGAGTAACCTTCTGCGCCTGCCGCCAGCGTGACGGGCGCTGAAAAATCAGGCACAGCGGGTGGCGGGCTTCTCGAACCGAAATGGGACTTCCCACACAATGACTCCGCTCCCGACTCCGAACTGCATTCTCCGTGGCACCTATGTTCGTTCCATGTTCGGCGATGTGCCCGTGGAAAACCTGAAGATCGGCGATCTGATCAAGTCGTCGGTGACCGGTGAGTTCCGTTCGATCCGCTGGATCGGCTGGCGCCTGCTGGCCGGGTCATCCTTCGATACCGAGCATCTGCGCAAGATCCATCTGCCGGTCCGGATCGCCCGCGACGCCATTGCCCGCGGCCTGCCCGCCCGCGACCTCTATATCTCTCCCGGTCACGCTCTGCTGATCGGCGACTATGGTATTTCGGCCCGCCTGCTGATCAACGGCTCGTCGATCCGGCAGGTCGATGCGATGGAGGAGATCGAGTATTTCCACATCGAACTCGACAGCCACGACGGCATGTATGCGGAAGGACTGCCGGTCGAAACCTATCTCGAAGCCGATAACCGTCATACCTACGACAATGCCGCCGAGTATGAGGTGCTGTATCCGGGGGATGATCCGCGCGTTCAGGACCCCTGCGTAAAGATCGACATTCCACTGGCTGCGCTGGAGCAAATCCGCGCGAACCTGAACAAGCGCGCCGAGCAGGCCGGAGCGATCGAAAAGGTTTGAGGACAGTCCGCAGTTTGCTTGCCGGGCAGGCTATCGAGCACGGGAAGGGGGCCAAGAGGCGCCAGAAGAGGAGCCGGACCCTGCCCACATAAAAAAACCGCCGCTAACCCGTTGGATTAGCGGCGAGTTGAACAGGGAGGCTTCACGTCTGGGAGACGCTGGGTCCGAGGACCCAACCCCGGAGGGGAGACCTCCGGGACGAAACATCGGATGCTGCGTCGCAACATCCAACGATCAAAATTTGACCATTCCGCTGCCAACTTTCCAGGCACAAATGTATAAATCTACCATGCAAGACACGCATGGCTTCAAAGGACGCTTAGAAGGCTAATAAAAATGCCAAAATCGACAGCGCCGCCCCGGATAGTCGGCGCAGCGCTGTCGATTTCGGCAATTCTCTTAACAGATACTGAAAATGTTCGTGGTCAGAACGGAGTTTCTGCCACTTTTTTGACCAGGAAGTCGCGGAAGACCGCGATGCGCTTGGAATGGCGCAATTCTTCGGCATAGACGAAATAGGCGTCGACCTTCGGTCCGTCGACATCCGGCAGGATCCGCGTCACATCCTTGGAAAAGCTGTCGACAAGGAAGTCAGGCAGCGCGCCGATGCCAAGTCCGCTCTCCACCGCCCGGTAGATGGCGTAGACGCTGTTGACCTGGAGGATCGGCTTCCGGTTGGGCGAGGGGTCGCCCATCTCCATGATCCAGTTGACGTTGGGGATCGGCGCCCGCACGTCGGGCGGGTAGGTGATCAGATCGTGGTTGTCCAACTCCGCCAACGTCTTGGGCGTCCCCTTCTTCTTCAGGTAGCTCTGGCTGGCATAGAGGTGGAAACGGATCGACATCAGGTGCCGCTGGATCAGGTCCGGCTGGCGCGGCGTGTTCATGCGGATGGCAATGTCCGCCTCGCGCATCGCCAAATCCAGTTCGTTGTCGTCGATCAGCAGCGTCAGCTGGATGTCGGGATAGATCGACATGAATTCGTTGATGCGCGGCGTCAGCCAGGTCGATCCGAAGGCGACGGTCGTCGTCACCCGCAGCGGACCCTTGGGATGCTCCCGGCTTTCGGTCAGCATCGCCTCGGTCATCGACAGTTTGGCGAAGACGTCGCGGGCGGTGCGGTGAAGCAGCTCGCCCTGTTCGGTCAGGATCAGCCCGCGGGCGTGGCGGTGAAACAGTGGAACGCCCAGGCTTTCCTCAAGCGCGCTGATCTGGCGGCTGACCGCCGACTGGCTGAGGTTCAACGTCTCGCCGGCATGCGTGAAGCTGCCGGCTTCGGCCACCGCGTGGAAGACCCGAAGCTTGTCCCAATCCATCATGCTGTCCCGCCCCGGTGCGCAGCCGCCCGGAGCCTCCCATTTATCTTGAGGACGGCGCATGGCCGCCATGCATGTTTATAGCGGGAACGCGCCCGGAACGCACGCCCTAGTAAAAGCGACTCGCACGAAAATTAATCATGATCGCCGGAGTTATTCTCATCCGAAGTCACAGCGATCCGGGCATATCCGTATAATGGATGGGGATGTTTGCGATGCTCGGAAACGGGACGGTGGCGTTTCACCCCCGTTTTGCTAATCCGCGGCGTCAGTCAGGGCGGCGGCCTTGACCGTCGCCGTATGGGTGTCGCCCGCCGGCTTGTCCGCACTGCGGCGGCCGATATGGCCGCTGATCTCGTCGCCGGCATCGGCGGGCAGGCGCCAGAAGGGCAGGCTGGAGGCGCAGGCCATCAACCCCACCGTCAGGAAGGCGGGAACGAAGGAGGCCGGCGTCAGCGTGCCGCTCCACTGCACCGTCAGGTGCAGTGCGGTGGCACCGACGGCGACGCCCAGGCTCATCGACAACTGCTGCATCACGCTGGCGAGGGTGTTGGCGCGGCTGGTCATCGGCTGCGGCACCTCGGCATAGCTCAGCGTGTTCATGCCTGTGAATTGCAGGGAGCGGAAGAAGCCGCCCAGCAGCAGCGCGCCCAAAATCACCAGATGCGGCGTGTCGGGACGGAATGCGCCGTAGCTGGCCAGGATCACGCCGCTGACGATGGAGTTCAGCGTCAGCACCGGACGGAAGCCGAAGTGGCGCAGGATCGGGCCGGCCAGCGCCTTCATGGTCAGCGCCCCTGCCGCCCCGGCGAAGGTCAGCGCCCCCGACTCGAAGGCGGTCAGGCCGAAGCCGATCTGCAGCATCACCGGCATCAGGAAGGGTACGGCGCCGATGCCGATGCGGAACAGCGTGCCGCCCAGGACCGAGGCACGGTAGGTTTGCAGCCGGAACAGCGCCGGGTCCAGCACTGGCCGCGCCACCCGTCGGGCATGGCGCAGATAGGCTACCGTCGCCAGCAGAGCCACCGCCAGCAGGACCGCAACTACGGAAGCCGGCAGCAGGTCGCGCCCGACATTCTCGAAGCCGAACATGAAGGCGGCCAGCGCGATCGAACTCCACAGGAAGCCGCGGCTGTCGAAGGGGTCGCGCTGCTCCTCCTTCAGGTTGGGAATCAGCATCAGCACCAGGGCGATGCCGACCAGAGCGATCGGCACGTTGATGAAGAAAATCCAGCGCCATGAGGCATAGGTGGTGATGGCGCCCCCCACCAGCGGACCCAGCGCGGGGCCGATCAGCGCCGGCAGGGTCATCCGCGCCATCGCCGTCACCAGTTGGTCCTTGGGCACGGTGCGCAGCAGGATCAGCCGGCCAACCGGCACCATCATCGCTCCGCCCATGCCCTGGAGGATGCGGGCGGCGACCAGTTCCACCAGCCCGTTCGACAGACCGCAGGCAATCGACCCCGCCATGAAGACGCCGATGGCGCTGGCGAAGACGGTGCGGGCGCCATAGCGGTCGGCCGCCCAGCCGCTGACCGGCAGGAACACCGCCAGCGCCAGCATGTAGGAGGTCATCGCCAGACTGAGCCGCAGCGGATCCTCTCCCATCGACTGTGCGATCCCCGGCAGCGCGGTGGCGATCACCGTCGAGTCGAGGTTTTCCATGAACAGGGCGCAGGCGATGATGAGCGGGGTGACGCGCGACATGACGGACCGTCAGGCAGGGAGCGGAACCCTACGAATGTGAGGCCTTCCGCCGCATTGACCATCGCACAGGCGAAAGCCCTGCCATGCGTAAGTGCGGTTGGAATCGGGTCAGCCGCCCTCGGAGACGAAATCCACCGCCGCCTGCGTGTGCAGCCGCGTGGTGTCGAACACCGGGAAGCCCGGCAGGTCGGGCTGGTCGATCAGCAGGAAGATCTCGGTGCAGCCCAGGATCACGCCCCCGGCGCCGCGGCGGCGCAGATCCTCGACGATGCGCAGATACTCCGCCTTGGAGTCGGGCCGCAGGTCGCGCCGGACCAGCTCGTCGAAAATGATGCGGTCGACGATGGTCTGGTCAGCGTCGTCGGGCACCAGAAGCTCGACGCCGAAACGCTCGCGGAACCGCTCCACCAGCAGTTCCGAGCGCATGGTCGCCGCGGTGCCGAGCAGACCAACCCGATTCAGCCCGCTCTTCACGATCGCCTCGCCGGTCGGGTCGGCAATGTGGATGAAGGGGGTTGTGCGGCCGGCCATGATCGGTTCGACCACCCGGTGCATGGTGTTGGACACGCAGATGACCAGATCGGCGCCCGCCCGCTCCAGCGCATCGACCTTGCCGGAGAGATAGCGCTCGGCGGCGTTCCAGTCGCCGGTGCGGACGAAATGCTCGATGTTGCCGAAATTCACGCTGACGATGATGATCTCGCCGTTGTCCCAGCCGCCCAGCCGGGTGTTCAGTCCGTCATTCAGGAGACGGTAATATTCGCCTGTGGCCTGGTTGCTCATGCCGCCGAGCACGCCGATGGTCTTCTGCGGCAAAGGGCGGATGGGGGGACGGGTCGTCATCGTGGCCGGGTTCCTTATGGGCTGCTCGTTCGGGGTGGCTGCACGAGCCTTACCATGTCACCGTCCGGTGAACACCGGCTTCCGCTTTTCCAGGAAGGCGCGGTAGCCCTCGCGGAAGTCCTCGGTGCCGAAGCATCGGTAGCAGGCGGCGATCTCGGCGTCGGTCAGCGGCGCCGGGTCGGACAGGCGGCGGACGTAGCGCTTGTGCAGGGTCGCGGCCAGCGGCGCGCCGGCGGCGATGCGCTGGATTGTGGCGGCGATCTCCGCCTCGAAGCCTTCATCCTCAACCACGCGGTGGACGAGGTTCTTGTCCTTGGCCTCGGCGGCACCGAAGACGCGGCCTTCCAGCAGGATCTCCAGCGCCGCCGGGCCGCCGGCGACATCGGCGACCAGCTTCAGTTCCGTCGGCCCCATGGAGATGCCGAGCCGGCTGACCGGCACGCCGAAGCGGCTGCTTTCCGAACAGACCCTGAGGTCACAGGCCAGCGCCACCGCCAGACCGATGCCGCAGCAGGGGCCATCGATGGCGGCCAGCACCGGCTGGCGCAGGGCGCGCAATCCATCGAGCCCCTCGTCCATCAGGTCGCCGTAGCTGGCGCCCTGTTCCGGGCTGTTGCGCTCGCTCTCGAATTCCGAGATGTCGGCGCCAGGGGAGAAGCTGCGCGATCCGTTGGAGCCGGGGCCGCCGCGCATCACGACGACGCGGGTCGTCTCGTCGGCTTCCAGTTCCTTCAGATGGCCGATCAGGGCGTGCCACATCGGCTTGTCGAAGGCGTTCAGCTTGTCCGGGTTGGACAGGGTCAGGGTCGCGACAGCTCCATCGCGGGTCAAGGTGATGGTGCCGGCCATGCCGCACTCTCCATCCGTTGCCGTATGGTCGCGTACCATAGCGTTCCGCCGTCCGGACACAAGATGGGACGCAAGGCGCCTGATGCCGCAGCGCATTTGGGGACAGGACGGGGCGCCCGCAAAAAAGTGAGGGGAGGGTGAATTTTCCTCTTGCGGCGGAGGCCGTGTTTCCGTAGAAAGCGGCTCCCGGACGACGGGAGCGCGGGCGTAGCTCAGGGGTAGAGCACAACCTTGCCAAGGTTGGGGTCGAGGGTTCGAATCCCTTCGCCCGCTCCAGTTCTCCGGTAGAGAAGCGAAGACCTAAGGGCCGGGCGGAAACGCACCGGCCCTTCGCTTTTTTGGCCTCCACAGCCCGGAAACACCGGGCATCCCGTATCGACACTGGCCGTCCGGCGCGCTAGATCCATAGCCATGACCGACACTTCCCTCGCCGCCCGCGGCGTTGCGCTCGACTTGCTGCGCGACGTGCTGCGCAAGTCCGTTCCCTTCGACGACGCGTTCGACGCGCATCCCGAACTGGCGGCGTTGCAGCCGCGCGACCGCGGCTTCGTCCGCCTGCTGGTCGCCACCGTTCTGCGCCGGCTGGGCCAGATCGACGAGATGATCCAGGCCAGCCTCGCCAAGCCGGGCCTCCCCAAGGCAGCGATCCACGACATGCTGCGGCTGGGCACGGCGCAGCTGGTGTTCCTTAACACCCCGGCCCATGCCGCGGTCGACACCGCAGTGGAACTGGCGGCTGCCCGCAACGCGGCCCCCTACAAGGGGCTGATCAATGCCGTTCTGCGCCGAATCGGTCGCGAGGGAGCGGAGATGGCGGCGCGGCAGGACGCCGGACGGTTGAACACGCCGGACTGGCTGTGGCTGTCCTGGCGTTCCGCCTACGGCACCGCCCGCACCCGCGGCATCGTCGAGGCGCACCTGCACGAGGCGCCGCTGGACGTCACGGTGAAGTCGGACCCGGAAGGCTGGGCGGAGCGGCTGGGCGCCACCCTGCTGCCGACCGGGTCGCTGCGCCGCCCGCCCGGCGGGTCGGTGACCGAGCTTCCGGGCTTCGAGGACGGGGAATGGTGGGTCCAGGATCTCGCCGCCTCGCTGCCGGCCAAGTTGTTCGGCGATCTGCGGGGCAAGCGTGTGTTCGACCTGTGCGCCGCCCCTGGCGGCAAGACGGCGCAGCTGGTGGTGCAGGGGGCGCATGTCACCGCCATCGACCGTTCCGCCCGCCGGCTGGAGCGGGTGACGGAGAATTTGAAACGCCTGCGTCTGGAGGCCGAGGTGATGGCCGCCGACGCCGCGACCTGGGAACCAGAGGAACCGGCCGACGCGGTGCTGCTCGACGCACCCTGCTCGGCGACCGGGGCGATCCGGCGCCATCCGGATATCCTGCGGGTCAAGACGCCCGACGACATCGCCAAGCTGGCCCGCGCCCAGTCTCGGCTCCTTGCCCGCTCGGTCGAACTGGTGAAGCCCGGCGGCACGCTGATCTACTGCACCTGCTCGATCCAGCCGGAGGAAGGGGAGGCGCAGGTCGCCCACCTGCTGGAACAGGACAAGCGGGTGGAGCGTTGGCCTGTGACCGCCGACGAACTTGGCGGCCTGTTGGAGCCGATCAACGAGGCCGGAGAGGTCCGCAGCCTTCCGGGGATGTTGGCCGATCTTGGCGGAATCGACGGCTTCTTCGTGGCGCGCCTTCGCCGGCGGCCGGACTGAAGCCTTATCCGATCTGAGTTGGCCGATCTGAATTGGCCGGTCCGTACCGCGGGATAAATCCCAGCCCTGTCTTGCGGTGCGGGCGGCGAATTGATACGACACGATCCATGCTTCCGTCCGCGTTCTCCCGCACCGCATCATCACCCTCCGCCGGCCGCCGACGCCGCTCGCGGTCCTGAAGGAGTCGGCGCAGATGGGCGACGGGAACGGACGGTTTCGCAGCGGCATGGCGCGCCTTGCCTATGGGAATCCCCTCTACGCCCTGATGCTGGGCGGCAAGGCGCCGGGGGCGCTGGCGGTGGTCCCGCCCGATCCCTGGCCGGGTGACACAGACAACGGCAATGCGATGCTGGCCGGTCGGATGAGCTTCGCCGGGCAGCCGATCACGGTCGATCCCAACGGTGCCCCCAACTGGAGGCCCCAGGGTGCCAGCCCCGGCTGGCTGCGTTCCGCCCACGGCTTTGAATGGCTGCGTGACCTGCGCGCCGTCGGTGGCGACACCGCAAGGCGGCGGGCGCGGGTGCTGGTATGGTCATGGCTGGACCAGAATGGCGGCTGGCAGTCGCAGAGCTGGGCGCCCGACGTGCTGGGCGTGCGGCTGGCCAGTTGGATCGGCTTGCACGACTTCTACTGTGCGTCGGCCGACGACGAGTTCCGCGCCCGGGTGTTCGAGAGCATGGCCCGCCAGCTTCGTCATCTGCTGCGGGTTGCCCCGGCCAAGCTGGACGGCGAACGGCTGATCGGTGCGATCAAGGGCCTGCTCTATGGCGGCTATTGCCTGCCCGACCAGGACAAGGCGGCGCGCGAAGCCCTGCGCCTGCTCGACAAGGAATTGCCGCGCCAGATCCTGCCCGATGGCGGCCATGTGGAGCGCAACCCGTCGATCCAGATGCGTGTGCTGCGCGACTTGATCGACATGCGTGCCGTGCTGCGCGTCGCGAAGGAGGAGGTGCCTGAAACCCTCCAGCACGCCATCGACCGCATGACGCCGGCGCTCCGTTTCTTCCGCCACGTCGATGGCGGGCTCGCCCTGTTCAATGGTGGGCGGGAGGAGGAGCCGGGGCTGATCGACACCGTGCTGGCCCAGGCCGACGCTCGCGGCCGCCCGTTGAAGAGCGCGCCGCACACCGGCTTCGAGCGTCTGCTCGCCGGACGCACGCTGGTGCTGCTCGACACCGGCGCGCCGCCGCCGGTCGGGCTCGACCGCACCGCCCATGCCGGCACCCTGTCGATGGAGGTCTCCGTCAACAAGGAGCGGCTGATCGTCAATTGCGGCAGCCACCCGTCCCAGCGCGGTCCCTGGCGCGCGGCGCTGGCCGGGACATCCGCCCATTCGACCATGGTGGTCGCCGATACCAATTCGTCGGAAGTGCTGGAGAAGGGCGGGCTGGGTCGCCGGCCGACCCATGTCGGCTGCGAGCGGCAGGAATCCGACGGCGCCATGCTGGTGGTCGCCACCCACAACGGTTACAGCAAGGGCTTCGGCCTGCTCCACCGCCGCCGGGTCTATCTGGCAGACAATGGCGAGGATCTGCGCGGCGAGGACACGCTGGAACCGGTGATCGGCGCCACGCCGCAGCCGCAGCCCTATGCCATCCGCTTCCACCTGCATCCCAACGTCCAGGTCGTTCCGGTTCAGGCACAGGGCAATGGCGGCAGCGATCAGGTCCTGCTGCGCCTGCCCAGCGGCAATGCGTGGCGCATGCGGGTGACCGGCGCCGTGCTGGAGGTGGCGGAGAGCGTCTATCTCGGCAGCGGGGAGGAACCGCGCCGCACCCGGCAGATCATGATGCAGGGACAATGCGGACCCGAGGGTCTGACGGTGAAATGGGCCTTGCGCCGCGAGCGCAAGGCGGCGTAAATCGCGCCCATCCGCGGTGGCCGGGCCTATTTCCTTCGGGAGAGGGCGTGGAAACACGGATGAACACGGGATTTTGCGGCACGGACGACCACGGGACTCGTCTCGCCGTGCTTATCCATGTCCGTCCGGGCCGATATTGCCGTGGGACGGGTAGGGATAAGCACGGCTGAGCAGCATTTCCGTGGCCGTCCGTGCTTTTCTTCTTCCGTGCTTGTCCGGGTCTCCCCGGTTGCCTGCGGCCCTATGCAACACCCGCAGCGATCAGGATGACGCCATGAGCCCGCCCAAAGCCAACCACGCTCCCGCCCCCGACAAGGTCCGCATCACCCGCGCCCTGATTTCCGTGTCCGACAAGGCCGGTCTGGTGGAACTGGGCAAGGCGCTCGCCGCCCGCGGCGTCGAGATCCTGTCGACCGGCGGCTCGGCCCAGCGTCTGGCCGAGGCCGGCGTGCCGGTGAAGGAGGTCTCCGACCACACCGGCTTCCCTGAGATCATGGACGGCCGCGTCAAGACGCTGCACCCGCGCGTCCATGGCGGCATCCTGGCCCGCCGCGACATCCATGCCGACGCGATGGCGCAGCACGACATCCCCGGCATCGATCTGGTGGTGGTCAACCTCTACCCGTTCGAGGCGACGGTCGCCAAGGGCGCGGCCTATGACGACTGCGTCGAGAACATCGACATCGGCGGGCCGGCCATGATCCGCGCCGCCGCCAAGAACCACGACTTCGTCGCCATCGTCACCGAGCCGTCCGACTACGAGGCGGTGATGGACGAACTGGCGACCCACGACGGCTGCGTCACGCTGGCCCTGCGCCGCAAGCTGGCGCAGCGCGCCTACGCCCGCACCGCCGCCTATGACGCGGCCATCTCGACCTGGCTGGCCGGCCAGCTTGGCGAGACCTTCCCGCCGCGCACCACCCTGTCAGGTTCGCTTGCCCAGACCCTGCGCTATGGCGAGAACCCGCACCAGCAGGCGGCCTTCTACGTCACCGGCGAGAAGCGTCCGGGTGTGGCCACCGCCGTGCAGCTTCAGGGCAAGGAGCTGTCCTACAACAACCTGAACGACACCGACGCCGCCTTCGAGCTGGTGGCGGAGTTCGAGCAGCCGGCCGTCGCCATCATCAAGCACGCCAACCCCTGCGGCGTGGCCCAGGGTGCCAATCTGCTGGAAGCCTACAAGTCGGCCCTGCTGTGCGACCCGGTCAGCGCCTTCGGCGGCATCATCGCGGTCAACCGCAGCCTGGACGCCGAGACGGCCGAGGAAATCTCCAAGCTGTTTGCCGAGGTGGTGATCGCCCCCGACGCCGACGAGGCTGCCCGCGCCCTGCTGGCGACCAAGAAGAACCTGCGCGTCCTGCTGACCAAGGACGTGCCGAACCCGGCCGAGCCCGGTATGATGATCAAGCAGTTGTCCGGCGGCTTCCTGCTGCAGAATCGCGACAGCGGCCGTGTCAATCCGGCCGAGCTGAAGGTCGTCACCAAGCGCGCGCCGACCGAACAGGAACTGGCCGACCTGCTGTTCGCCTTCCGCGTCGCCAAGCACGTCAAGTCGAACGCAATCGTCTATGCCAAGAACGGCGCCACGGTGGGCGTCGGCGCCGGTCAGATGAGCCGTGTCGACTCCGCCCGCATCGCCGCGATCAAGTCGGCCGAAGCCGCCAAGGCCGCCAGCCTGTCGGAGCCGCTGACCAAGGGCTCGGTGGTTGCGTCGGATGCCTTCTTCCCCTTCGCCGACGGCCTGCTGGCCGCGGCGGAAGCGGGTGTGACGGCGGTGATCCAGCCGGGCGGATCGATCCGCGACGCCGACGTGATCGCCGCCGCGGACGAGAAGGGTCTGGCGATGGTGCTGACCGGAATGCGGCATTTCCGGCATTGATGCTGTAAAAAAAGCCCTCTCCCGTTGCGGGGAGAGGGCTTTGCCTCACGCTTCCGCCAGCAGGTCGTCGGAATCCTCGACCCGCTTCAGCATCGACTGCCGCAGTTTCAGCAGCGCCCGATGCTCCAGCTGGCGCACGCGCTCCTTGCTGACGCCCAGTTCGCGGCCGAGTTCCTCCAGCGTGGCGCCTTCCTCGCGCAGGCGGCGTTCGCGGATGATGGTGCGTTCGCGCGG
Source organism: Azospirillum sp. TSH100 (assembly GCF_004923295.1). Classification (NCBI taxonomy): domain Bacteria; kingdom Pseudomonadati; phylum Pseudomonadota; class Alphaproteobacteria; order Rhodospirillales; family Azospirillaceae; genus Azospirillum; species Azospirillum sp. TSH100. The sequence goes on along the minus strand of NZ_CP039634.1, from coordinate 722,592 downwards.
GCTCAGTTCGCCCAGCGCGTCCGCCAGCCATTGCGACCGCGTGTTGGCGTCGCGCATGCCGATCACCACATCCTCGGGCGAGGGGCGCTGGTCGGCCAGGAAGTCCTGCCAGTCGTCGTCGGAGCCGTCGGCCACCGGCGTGTTCAGCGACTGGTCGGCGCCGGACAGCCGCATTTCCATGGCCTCGACCTCGGCCACCTCGACCTGGAGTTCGCTGGCGATCCACTCGCGGCCCTCCTTGGTCAGGGGGGCGCCGCTGCCGTTCTGGGTGGCACTGTCGATTTTGGCGCGCAGGCGGCGCAGGTTGAAGAACAGCGATTTCTGCGCGGCGGTTGTGCCGGTCCGCACGATCGACCAATTTCGCAGAATGTAGTCCTGCATGGCTGAGCGGATCCACCACGCGGCGTAGGTGGAGAAGCGCACCTCGCGATCTGGCTCGAAACGGCTGGCGGCCTGCATCAGACCGACATTGCCCTCCTGGACGAGATCGCCCATCGGCAGACCGTAATTGCGGAAACGCGATGCGGTGGCCACCACCAGACGGGTATAGGCCCGGACCAGCTGATGCAGGGCGCGTTCGTCGTTGCCTTCGCGCCATTTTCGGGCGAGGTCGAATTCATGGTCGCGCGACAGCAGAGGTTCGCGCATGGATGCCTTGATGAAGCTCAGATTTGCACGCTGAGTCTCCGGATCGTCGATGTATGCCATCCGTCCCTTCCTTCCCGTCTGGGCGGCATCGTGTTCCTTCGCATATCCCCGTACTATCGGGTCTTCGCCGCCTTGCCGCCTGCCCCCGGTCGATGCCGTCGGGTTAAACAACAAGCATGAGCGCGCCCTGTTGCGGAATCATACGCAGGTGTAGGGGGACCGGATCACAAGGGACGGAGGAATTTTGTCGGCGGCCTGTGGAACGGCTGCCCGACGTGTGGCCGGACCTATACGGGGGGAGGGGGAGGACGGGATGAAAGGTCAGGCTGAACCAAAAGGTGGATCACGCCTGAAAAAGGTCCAGCATCTCGCCAAAAGAATCGAAGCAGGCGCAGACGAGATGGCCGCCGCGGCCGCAGCCGCCATCCAGCGTCACCGTCACCGGCCCGCCGTCGACGCCGGGGCTTTCCGGCGTCCAATTGGGGTCGTAGCCGCGCACCAGACGGCTGAAGCCGCCGTAGGGCTGCTCCAGCCGGGCGAAGCCGGCGCTGCCCCACCAGAAGGCATCGCCTTGGCCGGTCAGCGGGCGGCGGGGATCGATGCCGGAACTGACCAGCAGCAGGCTTCCGCCGCCACGATTGCTGCCGGTCCAATCTTCCCCGCCCGACATGCCGTCATTCGTCGCCCCGCTCCGGGCGGCCGGACCGCCGGTGTAGGCAGCGCGGCGCAACGCGTTGAACAGCTGTTCATGGCCGGGCCTCGCCGCCACCGCCTGCCGCAGCTCGCGCGTCCAGCGCCCCAGCATCACCGCTCCGCCACGCGCCGCCGCCATCCCGGTATCCTGTTGCCCGCCATAGGCGGCCAGCGTCGGTGCCACGCCCTGTCGCAGCATCCAGTCCAGCACGGTGCGGGGATCGGGGGCAAAGTGGAGTTGCAGCAACTTCTGCCACATCTCCTCCTGCTGGCCGCGCAGATAGACGATGTCCGACGCGATCATGCCCGGCATCGCCAGCAGGGCGATGCGGAAGGCCAGCAGCCGGTCGATGGTCTCCACCACCTGTTCGCCGACGCCGATCATGTTGCCGAGATAGACCAGCCGGTCGCCGGGGCGGAAGCGCTGGCCGATGGCGCGGTGAATCAGGTCCAGCCGGTCGGGTTGCGCATGGATGGCGCCGACGGCCCAGACCCGGCGCGGCCGGCCGAGCAAGGCGAAACGGCTGTCATCCTCAAGAGCGCCGACACTGGATCCGGCATGTCGGTTGGTCTGGCGGTTGGGAAGACCAAGGCGCGGCGGCAGACCCAAACTCGATCCCCTTCGGCGTCGTTCGCGAACCCGTTCCGACGCTGTCCGCCGGAAGGCGGCCGGAGTTTAGGCGTGTCATGCTACGGAAACAAAGGCGAAAAACGAGACGGGCGCGCGGCGTGACGTAGCAGCCGCGCGCCCGTTCGTGTCACGGACGTCCATGGGCGGCCCGGAAACCGGGACCCGAAATCAGGCGGCCTTGGACAGCACCGACTCCAGACGCTCGGTCGCCTTGGTCTCGTCGATCTTCTCGACGGCGGCCAGTTCGCGGGCCAGACGCTCCAGGGCGGCCTGATAGATCTGGCGCTCGCTGTAGGACTGGTCGGACTGGTCGGCGCCGCGGTACAGGTCGCGCACCACCTCGGCGATGGACACCGGGTCGCCGGAGTTGATCTTGGCCTCATACTCCTGGGCGCGGCGGCTCCACATCGTGCGGCGAACGCGCGACCGGCCCTGCAGGGTCTCCAGCGCGACCTTGATGCGGTCCTTGGAGGACAGGCGGCGCAGGCCGGCGTTGCGGGCCTTGGTGACCGGAACCTTGAGCGTCATGCGCTCTTTCTCGAACGTGATCGCGTAGAGTTGAACCTCGAGTCCGGCAATGCTGTGGGTCTCGATCCCCTCGACCCGACCGACGCCATGAGCCGGATAAACGACGAAGTCACCGGCTTCGAAGTCAAGCTTGTTCGACATGTGGATTGGCTCTCACTTCTCGCGATCACGCCATTTTGCCGCCCCGGTGGAAGGGACGAAAAAGGACCCCGGACAGTTATGGCGCCGTGGGGATGGGACCCATCCACGACGATCACAAAAGCCACGAGTCCTGGAACGACGGGAAAACCGGCAATGGCGCGAAGGCCGGCTCCGGGCGCGCATTATAGCGATGTTACGCCCGAGTTACAAAGGGAACGCGCAATCCACCGGGCGGAAATCGTCCATCGCCCGGCCATGGCCGCCCCGTCGATTTTGCATAGCAACATGGGCGGACGCAATCGGTTGATGCGGCCCGACTCGAAAAAAATCGGGCCGCATCCGCTGGTCTGGTCTCAGCCGCCCGCCTTGGGCGAGAAGAACTTCTCGAACTTGCCGTCGACGCCCTTGAACTCGTCGGCGTCGGCCGGCGCGTCCTTCTTGCGGGTGATGTTCGGCCACTGGCCGGAATAGTCGCGGTTCAGCTCCAGCCACTTGGTCGCGCGGTCGTCGGTGTCGGGGACGATCGCCTCGGCCGGGCATTCCGGCTCGCACACGCCGCAGTCGATGCACTCGTCCGGGTGGATGACCAGCATGTTCTCACCCTCGTAGAAGCAATCCACGGGGCAGACTTCGACGCAGTCGGTGTACTTGCACTTGATGCAGCCGTCGGTGACGACGTAGGGCATGATCTCTTCTCCGCTGTTCCGGCCGGCGGTGCCGCCTGTGCGTCCATGGTCCCGCCAGCGCCCATCGGGCTGATCGGAGCCGTTACCCAGGAGTTGGGCACGCGCATGGCACCGGGCCGGATGGCCAACCCGCGCCTGCCTAGCACGCCGCCGACGAACCGTTCAACCCTGTGCGTGATGTGGGCGTCCCTGTCGCACCCGCGGCGGCTGCCTTCATGGGCATGTCTGAACAGGAGTCCTCGGAAAACGCCTTCAGGAAGGCCCGCTGGCTGACAGTCTCGATGGCATCGGCGCGGCGGACGAACTGGGTCGGCATGCGGGCCAGCACGTCGGGCAGCGGACGGGCGACCAGCAGGTCGCGCCAGGGATCGCGCTCCACGACCGAACGCGGCATGACCGTCACTCCCATGCCGGCGCCGACGCAGCCCAGGATGGCGTCCAGCGCCCCGAACTCCATGACGCGGAAGGGCACGCGCCCGGCCTCGCGCATCGCCATCTCCGCCCGGCCGCGATAGGCGCAGGCCCGGCCGAAGGCGATCAGGGTGCGGCGTGCGGCCTCGGTGGTCAGCCCGGCGGCAGGTTCGGCCAGTACCAGCTCCTCATCGAAGATGCGCCGGGCGATCAGGTCGGGATGCTCCACCTCGCCGCCGACGAAGGCGCCATCCAGCCGTCCGGCCAGCACGTCGGCCAACAGGGTCTCGGTCGGGCCTGGGGTGATGGTCAGCTCGACATCGGGATGGTCGCGGTGGAAGCGGGCCAGCACCGGCGGCAACCGCACTGCGGCGGTCGATTCCATGCTTCCCACCGCCAACCGGCCGCCGCGTCCGGCGGCTTCCGCCACCGCGTCGCGGGCCTGGGCGACCAGCCGCAGCACCCGGTCGGCATAGCCGCTGAGGACCCGGCCGGCCGGCGTCGGCTCCATCCCGCGGCTGAGGCGCAGGAACAGATCGACGCCCAGATCTTCCTCCAGCCGCTTGATCCGCGCGGTGACGTTGGACTGCACGCAGTTCAGCGCCTCCGCCGCCCGGCTGACGCTGCCGGTGTCGGCCACCGCCTTCACCACCCGCAAACCGGCCAGATCCATCGCCCCATCTCCCCAACCGCCGACGCATGGCACCCATCACTGAAAGTGGAGCTTATCATCAGAACAATTCATTGGAAATGAGGGCTGTGCCGCGCTCATGATGGGCGTCAGATCAATCGGCCTGCCGAACAGTTCCCGTTTCAACGAGCCGGCCGAAAAGCGAGAGGGCGTAGATCATGGTGCGGGTGCTGGTCGGCGGCCTGATCGGGCTTGCCATCGCGATGGGTGTTGCGCGCTTCGCCTTCACCCCGATCCTGCCGGCGATGCAGGAGGCGACCGGCCTGCGTGCCGACGGGGCCGGGCTGCTCGCCTCGCTGAACTATCTCGGCTATTTCGTCGGCGCGCTCGGCGCCGGGCTGGTACCGCACGGGGGGGTGCGAACCGCCGTTTACCGGCTGTCGCTGCTGCTCAGCGCCGTCACCACCGCAGCGATGGGGCTCGACCTCGGCGACGCCGGGCAGGCGATGCCGGCCTGGCTGGTCCTGCGTTTCCTGTCGGGGGTGTCGAGCGCCGGCATCTTCATCCTGGGCATTGCCATGGTGCTCGACACGCTGGCGCGTCAGGGCGGCGAACGCTTCGCCGGCTGGCTCTACACCGGGGTCGGGCTGGGCATCGCCTCGTCGGGGCTGTTCGTCACGCTGTTCGGCGGGCGATTGGGCTGGGCGGGCGACTGGCTGGCGCTGGGGGCGATCTGTGCCGTGCTGGGACTGCTGCCCGGCCTCTGGGTGCGCGATCCGGCGCCACAGCCTAAGGCTGCTGTGGCCGGGGCGGCCGGGGATGCCGGCACGGCTCGGCGGCGAGGGCTGTCGGCGCCGCTGCTGCTGCTGACGCTGGCTTATTTCCTGGAGGGCGGCGGCTATATCGTCTCGGCCACCTTCCTGGTGTCGATCCTGAAGACCGATCCCAATACCGCCGTGGTTGGCGAGGCGGCCTGGATGGTCGCCGGGCTGGGAGCGATGGGCGCCGGCGTGTTCTGGGCCGCGGTCGCCCGGCGGTCGAACAGCTGGTGGTCGCTGATCCTGGCGCACCTGACGCAAGCCGTCACCATCCTGTTGCCGATGACCGGGTCGCCGACGGTGGCCGTCGTCTCGGCGCTGCTGTTCGGCGGTACCTTCGTCGGAATCGTGTCGCAGGCCTTTGCGCTTGGTCGGCAACTGTCGGCCGGCGCCTCGGCGCGGGTGGTCGGGGCGCTGACGGCCGCCTATGGGCTTGGGCAGATCATCGGGCCGCTGCCGGCCGGGCTCGTGGTGACGCGCACCGGCAGCTTCAACGCCGCACTTCTGGGGGCCGCCGCCGCGGTCGTGCTGGGCGCGCTTCTTCTGGTGCTGGGCATGGTGATCGCCGGACGGCAGTCCTCGCCCGGACCGGCATTCGCCTCTCCCAAAATATCGTGAGGGCTCAAAGCTTCGTAAGTATTCAAAAGATCTGCCTGCGACAATCGGCGCCACATTTGCTGCGATGCCCTTGTTCTCCCCTATCGTCAGCATTGGCTACAGTCTGGTCCACAACAACCAGATCTCCGGGGGAAACATGAAACGCAAGCTGGTTCCGGACGTCGTGAAGTCGCAGGAGCTGATCCTGGTGCCGGAGGACACTTCCGTCGCCACCGTGTCGAAGATGATGGCCGACAAGAACATCGGCGCCGTGCTGGTGGTGAATCACGGCGCGCTGGTCGGCATCGTCACCGAACGCGATCTGAACAACAAGGTGCTGTCCAAGGATCTCGACCCGTCGGCGGTGGAGGTCGGTTCGGTGATGACCCGCAACCCCGACAGCCTGCCGCCCGACGCCGACGCGGTCGACGCGCTGAAGCTGATGCATGACAAGCATTACCGCCACCTGCCCATCACCCAGGGCAAGCGCGCGGTCGGCATCGTGTCGATCCGTGACCTGTTCAAGGTCGCCTACGAACATCTGATGGCCGAACGCGCCGAGGCGTGAGGGTGGAAATGGGGGCGCCGACAGCGGTGCCCCTCTCGTTCATTGCCGTCAGTGCGCCGCGCTGCGCTTGCGCCGGGCCAGCAGGTTCAGCGCCTCCACCAGGGTGGAGAAGGCGATGGCGAAATACAGATAGCCCTTGGGGATGTGGAAGCCGAAACCGTCGGCCACCAGCGCCACGCCGACCAGCAGCAGGAAGGACAGCGCCAGCATCTTCACCGTGACATGACGGTTGACGAAATCGCCGACCGGGCCGGACGCGAACAGCATCACCGCCATGGCGATGACCACGGCGGCGATCATCACCGGCAGATGGTCCGACATGCCGACCGCGGTGATGACGCTGTCCAGCGAGAAGACGATGTCCAGGAACATGATCTGGACGACGACCGACGTGAAGGTGGCGTGCTTGGGCGCCGATCCGCCCTCTTCATGGCCTTCGACGGTGTGGTGGATCTCCAGCGTGCCCTTGGCCAGCAGGAACAGGCCGCCCAGGATCAGAATCAGGTCGCGGCCCGACACCTCCCAGCCGGCTACGGTGAACAGCGGCTGTGTCAGCTGCGCCACCCAGGCGATGGAAGCCAGCAGGGCCAGGCGGGTCAGCAGCGCCAGCGCCAGGCCGACGCGCCGCGCGCTGTGCTGACGTTCGGGCGGCAGCTTCGACGCCATGATCGATATGAAGATGATGTTGTCGATGCCCAGCACGATCTCCAACGCGGTCAACGTCAGAAGGCTGGCCCAGACATTCGGGTCGGCAAGCAGGTCGAGCATGAAGGGGCGGGGCTCCGGCGGTCAGATGGGGGCGGCAGTCAAAGGGGTACAGTCGACAGGCTGTACGCCGGCACCGCGTGGCGCCAGCGTGACCGCGACCACATGAGGTCGGCCGCGGCCCGCTGCAAGAGGGGCCAGTTCTATTTTGCCGCCAGTCAGCCGCTTTGTTACCGCCGTTTTGCCACCGATCCGCAGAGAGTACGTTTCATCTCCAGGAGGCCGTGGTCCGTTGTCTGACCGCTGTGGCGGGGAGGCGGCCAAAGAGGGGCTGGTCGGTTTGCTCGATCTCGTGCCGTTCGACAGTTCGTCGTGTGGTCGTCCTGTCGCTGGCCGTCCTGTCATTCCAGGCGCGCCGGCGGATCGCCATCTGAAGCCGGCAATCCTGGGAGCAGTAGAAGGGAGCAGGGCCGCGGGCGGACGTGCGGACGAATGGCCTGCCGCAGCAGGCGCAGTAGAGCGTGGTCATGGTCGTTTCCTCCGGAACGGGCGGCCGTTTGCCGGCCTTGCCCACAGCCTTGGGCCATCGGCCGGCGGCTTTGCTGATGCTGTTGGATGAATTGTGTCGACTTGTCTCAGGCATCGCCAGCGATCAAAAGACATAAGGTCGGTCGACCTCAAGTATTCGACGCCGAAACTTGGAGTGGCAGCAGCAGCTTAGATGCACAGGCGCGTCAATTCGCCGCGATGCCCGCTCAATGGTTTGCATACGCATTTTTCGACATTCGCATCTTCCAACGGAAGCCTGACGGTGCCATTTGTTCCTTTCGGCCAACTGTGCGGAAAGACGAGACGCGATGACGCTGAGACGCCTCGCCACCTTCCTGAAAACCGAAAGCGCCAGTGGCGTCGTCCTGATGATCGCGGCGGTGCTCGCCCTGATCTGGGCGAACTCGCCGGCGGCCCCGCTGTACGATGCGATCCTGGCGATGAAGGTGGCGGTGACGGCCGGCGGCGTCGGCCTGGACAAGCCGCTGATCCTGTGGATCAACGATGGTCTGATGGCGGTCTTCTTCCTGCTGGTTGGGCTGGAGATCAAGCGCGAGGTGCTGGAAGGCGAGCTGTCCAGCCCGGCCAAGGCGATGCTGCCGGGTATCGCGGCGCTGGGCGGCATGGCGGTGCCGGCGCTGGTCTATTGCCTGTTCGCCCAGGCCGAGCCGGGCGCCTTGCAGGGCTGGGCGATCCCGGCGGCCACCGACATCGCCTTCGCGCTAGGCGTGCTGGCCCTGCTGGGCAACCGGGTGCCGGGCAGCCTGCGCGTCTTTCTGCTGGCGCTGGCGATCATGGACGATCTGGGCGCCATCGTGATCATCGCCGTCTTCTACAGCCATGGGCTGGTGCCGCTGGCGCTGGGGCTGGCGGCGGCATCGGCGGTCGGGTTGTGGCTGCTGAACCGGGCGGGGGTGCGCTCGCTGGCGCCCTATCTGCTGCTGGGGCTGGTCCTGTGGGTGTGCGTGCTGAAATCGGGCATCCATGCGACGCTGGCCGGCGTGGTGCTGGCCTTCGCCATTCCCCTGCGGGTCGAGGACCGTGACGGCAAGAGGGCGCAGGACGCTCCGCTTCATCACCTGGAACATGCACTGCATCCCTGGGTCGCCTTCCTCATCATGCCGATCTTCGCGCTGGCCAATGCCGGCGTGCCGCTGGACGGCATCACCCCCGCCAGCCTGCTGGAGCCGGTGCCGCTGGGTATCGCGCTCGGTCTGTTCCTGGGCAAGCAGGCCGGCGTCTTCCTGGCGGTGTGGATCGCCGTGAAGACCGGCGTGGTGGAGCGGCCGGCCCGCGCCAGTTGGGCGCAGATCTATGGCGTCGCCGTGCTGACCGGCATCGGCTTCACCATGAGCCTGTTCATCGGGACGCTGGCCTTCGCCGATCCGCAGCATGCGGTCGCGGTGCGGCTGGGCGTGCTGACCGGCTCGCTCGCCTCGGCGCTGGCCGGCTACGCGCTGCTCCATGCCGCCGGTACCGTGCGGGGGCGTGCGACGGCCAGGGCAAGCTGAGGCTTGCCGGCTCAGGATTATCGCGGACGATAGTCATTCATGGTATCTGTTGGTGGTGCGAACTTTGTTCCGGAGGGGTGGAACCTGGGGGTGCAGCGGCGGGTTCTTCCCTTGCGGGGAGTCGCGCTGCGGGCGCGGGACCGACTGATCGGGGGACATGCGATGATCGACGCCATCCGCACACGCCGGCACGCCATTGCCGAAGAACCGCCGCCGGGCGGACCGGGCGGCTCGGTCCCCATCGATTTCCAGCGGCTGGAGCGGCTGCGCCGTCTGGCCCGGCTGATGGACACCCGCTGGCGCATTCCCTTCACCCGCATCCCGGTCGGTCTGGACGGCATCGCCAGTCTGGTGCCGGTGGCCGGCGACACCGTGACGGCGGCCGTGTCCGCCTACATCATCATGGAGGCCGCCCGCTTCGACCTGCCAAAGGCGCTGGTGGCCCGCATGGTCTTCAACGTCCTGCTCGACTGGGCGGGCGGGTCGGTTCCGGTGCTGGGCACCGTGTTCGACATCGCCTTCAAGGCCAACCGGATGAACCTGAACCTGCTGCACGAGCATCTGGAACAGCGTCTGGCCGCCGCTGCCGCGAAGCGATGAAAAGGCCGCTTTTGCGATCTTGACGTGGATCAAGGCGGGGGTGGGGGTGCTGCGGCACTCTGTCGCTCATGAACGCCATATCCGCCCTGGCCGTAAAGCCGGCCCCCGCCAACCCGTCCCATTCCCATGGTGTCGCCCACGGCGTGGATCCCGCGCTGCTCGCCAAGTATGACGGGCTGCGGGTGCCGCGTTACACCAGCTACCCGACCGCGCCGCACTTCACGCCCGAGGTGAACGGCGACGTCTATGGCGGCTGGCTGGAGGCGATCGAGCCGTCCCGCTCGGGATCGCTCTACCTGCATGTGCCCTTCTGCCAGAAGATGTGCTGGTACTGCGGCTGCCACACCAAGATCGTCGCGCGCTACGAGCCGATTGCCGAGTATCTCGGCCATATGCGGCGCGAGATCGCCATGGTGGCCGACCGCATTCCCGGCCGGCTGGCGGTGCGTCACATCCATTTCGGCGGCGGCACCCCGACCATGATGGCGCCGGGCGATTTCGAGGCGATGATCGCGCTGCTGCGCGCCCGCTTCGACGTCGCCGCCGATGCCGAACTGGCGGTGGAGATCGACCCCCGCACCCTGACGGCGGAGATGGCGGCGGCGCTGGGCCGCGCCGGGGTCAATCGCGCCTCGCTCGGCGTGCAGGATTTCGACGAGACGGTGCAGCAGGCGATCAACCGCGTCCAGCCGCGCGCCGTCACCGAACAGGCGCTCGCCTGGCTGAAGGACGCCGGCATCACCAGCGTCAACCTCGACCTGATGTACGGCCTGCCGCACCAGTCGGTGGAGAGCGTGACCCGCTCCGCCGAGATCGCGCTTGAGATGGCGCCCGACCGGCTGTCGGTCTTCGGCTACGCCCATGTGCCGTGGATGAAGACCCACCAGAAGAAGATCGACGAGTCGGTTCTGGCCGGTTCGCTCGGCCGCTGGGAGCAGTTCGCCGCCATCGGCGACACGCTGGCCGCCGCCGGCTACAGCGCCATCGGGCTCGACCATTTCGCCCGCCCCGGCGACGAACTGGCGGTGCAGCAGGAGGAAGGGCGGCTGGGCCGCAATTTCCAGGGCTACACCACCGACGATGCCGAGGTGCTGCTGGGCTTCGGCTCGTCCTCCATCGGCGCGCTGCCGCAGGGCTATGTGCAGAACGCCGTGCCCTTCGACCATTATGCCACCGCAATCGAGGAAGGCCGCCTGCCGACCGGCAAGGGCATCGCGCTGACCCGGGACGACAAGGTGCGGCGCGACCTGATCATGCGGCTGATGTGCGACCTGTCGGTCGACACCGCCGCCATCGCCCGTGCTCACGACCTGCCCGAATCCGCCTTCGACGCGGAGCTGGAGGGCATGGCCGATCTGGTCGCCGACGGGGTCGCGGTCGTGGACGGCCGACGCGTCCATGTGCCGGAGACCGCCCGTCCCCTGATGCGCATCGTCGCCGCCCGTTTTGATACACACCTTTCCAAGGGCGCGGGGCGGCACAGCCGGGCGGTCTGATGCCGTTCGGGAAAAAAGGCGGCTGAAAAGAAAAGGCGGCCGGCGCCACCCGCCGACCGCCTTTTCCCGTGCCGCGCGTCCGAACCCACAGGCTACGCGGCAACCTCGTTGATGCCCTGCATCAATGTCCGCAGCATGTCGCCGCTGAGGCGGTTGGACGTGACGCCGCCCGTCTGCTGCTGCGAGCCGCCATAGGCCGCCATCCGCTCCTGTTCCGAGACGTAGCCGTCCTTGTTGGTGTCCAGCGGATCGTAGCTGGTCGTGCCGCCCGCCGATGCGGTGCTGGACGACGAGGATGCGGACGAAGACGACGAGGATGACGAGCTGGAAGAGGTCGAGTCCGTGCTGCCGCTGTCCGAAGCGCTGGTGGTGCTGCTGTCATTGGCGGGCGGCGGTGGCGGCGGCGGACGGTTGTCGTCGGCCTCCTTCAGCGCGTTGGTCAGCTCGTCCTCGGAAATCGACCCGTCCTCGTCGCTGTCGAGGCTGCTGAACAGCGACGCGGCGTCGGTGCTGGACTGGCCGGCGGAGGTCAGGGCGGAGGTCAGCTCGTCCGAACTGATGCCGCCGCTGCTGTCGCTGTCCAGGCTGGAGTAGAGGTTCTGGGCGAGCTGCTGCTGCATGCTGCTCGCCTGCTCCTGCGCCGCCAGCAGGGTGCTGCCGCTGGCGTAATCGAACTGGCTGGAGAAGGAGCTGAACTCCGTCGCGCTCAGCGAGCCGTCCTTGTCGCTGTCCAGGCTGCTGACCAGACTGTCGACCGCCGAGGAGAGCTTGTCGCTGTCGGACGAGGCCGAGGTGCCTTCCAGCGAACTCAGCAGCTCGTCCTTCGACAGCGAGGAGTCGCCGTTGGCGTCCGCCTTGGTGAAGTATTTCTGCAGTGTCGCGGCTGTGCTGGAACTGCCGAGGGAGGAGATCATGGCCGGTGCCCCCATGAAGTGCGTCGTGATGGACTGCCGTTCTGGCGGTGACGTCCTTTGACCGGCGCCGGTGGGGCTTGTCTCGGGCGTCTCGATGGTCAAGATACGCAGGGTGGCTCGTGACTCCTGCGCGGAGGTGGAACGAGAAATATCGAATTTGAGATAATTTTTCAGAACCGGGCGGCCTGCCCCAAAAAGCGCATAGCGAATTTGGGTGCGCTGCGGTGGCGAAGAGGGGGCAGCCTCCTGTATGGTCGCGCCGAAGGTCCTCAACTCCCCTGTTTGCCGCCCCTGTTTGTCCCGCTCCTGCAAAGCACCGTTCCATCTCCAAGGTGAGCGATGATCCGGCGTCTGCGTACCCTTCCCCTGATGGTGGCCCTGGCCACGCTGATGGTTCCCGGCTGCATGCCGTACCAGCGGGTTCCCAATCCGCCGACCGTGCGCACCGCGCCCGACACCGGGACCGGGCTGGAGCCGATCTATGGGGAGTGGCAGGTGGACAAGCCGACGCCGGCCTATGCCCAACCGGCGGGCGGTTCAGGCGTCGTCGCCACGCTGGGGGCGGGCCAGGGGGTGACCACGCTGGGCCGGGTGCGCAACAGCGACTGGGTGGCGGTGAAGGTCGGCGGGTCCACCGCCTATGTCCGGCTGCATCTGCTGAGCCTGAAAGGCAACACCCCGCGCGGCAGCCGCGGCACCTCCACCACCGTGGCTAAGCCCGCCGACAATGCCGGTCCTACCATCAAGGCGGCCCCGCGCGGAAAGATCGGCGCCACGCCCATTGCAAACTGATTTCGAGGCGGTTGGTCACAGAACAAGACAGGAGTCGCAGACTCCCCCTTGGCAGCTGTTCATGATAGAACATATCGGGAACATAAGCCTGCCGAACGGAGCCGAGTCATGCCTGTGCCGTCGCCCCCATCCTCGTCCGCGGAGACTGCGCCGCGCGATCGTGCTGGCGTGCTGGCCGATCTGCGCGCACGCATCCGGCGGATCGAGGGAGCGGGCGGGGAGGGCGGGCGGACCCTGCCGTTCGGCGTCGAGTCGATCGACAATCATCTGCCCGACGGCGGGCTGCCGCTGGGCTGCCTCCATGCGGTGGCGGCGGAGGCTCCGGGGGCGGGCACCGGGTTCGCCGCGGCGCTGCTGGCCCGGCTGGCGACTCCGAGGACGCCGGCGCTGTGGATCCTGCGCGGGCGCGACCTGTATGCCCCGGGGCTGGTCGCCTATGGCCTGACCCCGGACCGTCTGGTGGCCGTGCGGGCGGTGCGGGCGATCGATGCGCAGTGGGCGATGGAGGAGGCGCTGCGCTGCTCCGCCTTGGCGGCGGTGCTGGGCGAGTTGGAGGGGCTGGACCTGACCGCCAGCCGGCGGCTGCAACTGGCCGCCGAGTCGTCGGGAGTGACCGGTTTCCTGCTGGACTTGGGCGCTGCCGCGCCGGGCGGACGCCACCGGCGGTCGGAAGGGCTGAGCGCCGCGGTGACCCGCTGGCGGCTGAAAGCCGTTCCCAGCCTGGATGAGGAGGAGGATACGGCTCCACGCGCCGTCGGCGTCCCGCCGGTGCTGGGCATGCCGTGCTGGTCGGTCGCGCTGGAGCGGTGCCGCGGCGGACGTCCGGGCGACTGGACGCTTGCCTGGGACGGTGTTGGGTGGCGCGACGTGGCGAAATGGAATGGAAGCGGCCTTGGGCAAGCCGCGCAAAGCAACTCGGCGCTATGGCCGGTCAGGCAGCCGATGTCCGACAACCGACAGATTCGCTTGTCGGATCACCGCAAAGTGGCCATTGCCCCAGCCAGGGCGCGTTGAGTGCCGGTCAGTAGTTGGTGGCCCAATCGGGCTCCCGGCGGCCGGGCTGCTCCGTGCCGTCCGGCTCGGTCATCCAGCGCGGGTCATCCGCATCCAGCGGGGCGTAAAGCGGCAACTGGCGGGCGAATTCCGCGCTGTCGGCATCGCGGCGCTGCTTCAGCAGGCGGTCGGCAAGGTGGGCGGGCAGCATGGCAGGTCTCCTTCTGAGCGCCGGATGGCACCGCGGATCAGCCTGACTAAGGCCGGTCCTGGCCCACCCGTCGTCCTGTTTGCCTGGATAATAACTACGCAAGTTCCAGGCCAGCTGTTAAGCGCGTCACACGAGTTCCATGACACACGACTAAGTCTCTACAAACGGTTTATACGAAGCCACTCGAACCCACATGAACCGGTATGACGCTGGGGAATCTGGGGGATCTGTCGTACACGCCGTGGCGGACATCGCCCTTCGATCGGGCATCGCCGCTGTCCCGTGTGAGATGTGTTCCCTTCCGCGTCGTTCCAACCCATATTCGCGGCCAATCCCCTTCAAGGAATGCGTACCTCCCATGCACAGCGCCACCGCACCCGATTCCTGCCCGAACTGCCTAAAGCCTAATCACCTGTGCATTTGTGAGGCAGTGCAGCCGATCGACAACGGCGTGTTCCTGCTGATCCTCCAGCATCCGCAGGAGAAGCGGGAAAATCTGGGCACCGCCCAGATCGCCCATCTGCAATTCGCCAATTCGATGGTGAAGGTCGGGCTGAGCTGGCCGGGCCTGAAGCGCATCCTGGGGCGGGAGGTCGATCCCAAGCGCTGGGGCGTGCTGTATCTCGGCCCGGTGAAGGAGGGCGGCGCTCCCAGGGCGGAGGTGGCGGTGGTCGACAAGAACGGCCAGCCGCTGCGCGACAGTGCCGAGATCCTGGAGGATCTGGAGGGCGTCATCGTCCTGGACGGCACCTGGAGCCAGGCCAAGACCCTCTGGTGGCGCAATGCCTGGCTGCTGAAATGCCGCCGCATCGTGCTGAACCCGCAGTTCCGCTCGCTCTATGGGCAGGCGCGCAAGGAGCCGCGGCGCGACAGCGTCTCCACGCTGGAGGCTGGTGCCTTCCTGCTGTCACGGCTGGAGGGGGACCAGACCATCATGGACACCGCGCTGAAGCCCTTCTCGCTGCTGCTGAAGAAGCTGCGCACCCGCCGCCCGCAGCCGACGCAGCCGCCGGCCGGCGATGCAGCCGAGGCCGAAGGTGAGGGGGAGGTCGGCGGAGAAGCGTGACGGGTCCGGAGAAGGGCGCTGGCCCCGAATGTGATGATCTCGTGTACGAACGGTTGTCGGGTTGACGGCGGCGGGGCGGCGGGTGCCAAATGCGGCTTCCCAGCTCCCCCAGTCTCCCTCCTCCCGCAATCGAACGAGAGAATGATGGCCAGCGATTTCGTGCCTTTCGGCCTGACGGTCTGCGGTCTCAGCGAGCTTTGCAATTTCGGCGGCGGCAAGGTCAGCCATGTGCTGTCGATCCTCGACCCCGATATGACGGAGCCGAGCGACTTCGGCGATTACGGCGAGCATGAGCGGCTGGAACTGCGCTTCCACGACGTCATCGAACCGACCCAGGGACAGATCGCGCCGGAACGGTCGGACGTGGAACGCATCCTGGCCTTCGGCCGCGACCTGCTGGCCGAACCGGTGGACTGCCGCCATCTGCTGGTCCACTGCCATGCCGGCGTGTCGCGCTCCACCGCCGCGCTGACGATGATCCTGGCCCAGGCCCGTCCCGACCTGCCGGCAGCCGACGCGGTGGGGGCGGTGGTCGCCATCCGGGCCCAAACCTGGCCCAACCTGCGCATGATCGAATTCGCCGACGACATCCTCGGCCGCAACGGCGACCTGATCGCCGCTGTGCGTCAGCGCCACCGCACGCTCGGCAAGCAGCGCCCCGAACTGGTTCAATTTATGATCGACAGCGGCCGCATCCGCGAGGTCGAGGATCTGATCGACTGAGGGGCACAGAAGTGAGGGGCGTCATCGCCCCTCACCATGTCTCTCAATAGCCGGCAGACTGGGCGCCGAAGACGCCCTTGGCCCAGGCGCCGACGCGATGCCGCCACTGTTCATGCCAGATATAGACGCTGCCCTTGACCCAGTTCATCTGGATCGCACGGCGCTGGCCTTCAAAGGGATAGTGGCCGTGCCAGGAGGTGTCGCTGCGGCGGAAGCACATCAGGGTGCCTTCCTCCGGCGGAACCTCGGCGGCGTAGTCCTCCAGATTCTGGGAACGCAGGATGCGCAGGCGACCGCCGGTCGCCTCCCAGGGCGGGTTCATGTAGATCAGCACGGTGATGATCTTGCTGGCCGAATCCGGATGGATCTTGCCGTCGGTCGGCCGGCACATGCCGCGCGCCGTGAACATGGTCGGGTATTTTGACAGGTCCAGATTGAACTTGTCGGAGAAGGCCTTGCAGACCTCCGGACCCTTCAGTTCGGCGATCATCCGATCGAAGGCCGGCCCTTGGGGGAAGACGCCCAGCGGGATCGAGCCCGGCCGGTCGACCTTGGGATAGTCGCGGTGCAGCTCTTCAAGATACTCCCGCTTCACGAACCCCGGAACGCACAGGAAATCATAGGGATCGTGCTGCAGGGGGGTGGCGCGGAACTTGTCCAGATCAAGCATGGACATGGGTAGGAAACTCCCAAAGAGCGTGCCGACGGTGGCTTTGCCCCCCAAAACCGGCGTCACTTAACCACGGCGGAGCCATTATGCAACAGGTTTGTCGGGGAAGCACAGTTCCTGCCGCGCCCGCCATTCGGGGCCGACATAGTTGACGATGATCGATTTGCGCACGCCGTCGATTGGGCGCTTCTCGAAACCGTGCCAGGTGTTGCTGCCGGGGATGAAGATCAGCCCCTCGTTGAAGGCGTAGGGCGCGCGGGCGACCACCGTCCGGCTGTCGTCCAGCACGTCGGTGCCCCAGTGCGAGCAGTTCGGCCCTTTCGAGAGATAGATCAGCATCGTGTATTTCTTGACGCCGATGTCGGTGTGCGGTTCCAGCCAGAAGCCATCGGTGTCCTGGCAATATTCGATGCGCAGGCTGGTGCCGGTCAGGTCGACGTCGCAGGTCTTCTGTATGGCGTCCACCACCGGACGGCTCTGGAAGGCCTGGGCCACCGTCTCGCACACCGCGTATCTGGCGCGGTTCTCCGCGCCGAAATAGGTGCGCGACGCGTTGTTGGTCTCGCGCTTGCCATAGGTGTCGGACACCGGGGGCGGGCCCCAGGGCAGGTCCGCGATGGCGTCGGCGGCCTCTACCGGCAGCGCTTCGGACAGCAGCCAGTGATTGTACGGCTGGTCGAACAGCCGGCTGTTCTCCAGGCAACGCAGGAAGGAGGAGGAAACGGCGTCGGGGGTGGTCATGGTGGCGGAAGTTCCGGATGGAAGGACGGCCCCGGACCGTGTCTGTGAGACGGCCGGTTTGCCAGCGCTTATGGCACGGTCCGCGGCGGAACTCTGCCTCCAAACTGGTCGTACCAGCGGGGTGCGCGCATTGGTCGCGCCGCACCCCGCGTGCTGGTCAGGACAGCCCGAATCGCTTGCGGTGAGCCGATAGGCGGCGGCGCACCTCGTCGGCCACCACCTCCGTCTCGTTCAGCGGCTGATAGTCCCACTGGTCCAGCGAGCCGTCGAAGGGCCGTGCGATGCCATCCTGGTACAGACCGTCATGGAAGGCGCGGAACTTGGGCGATCCGCCCTCCAGTTCGATCACATAGACCGGCTTGCCGGTGGAGCAGGCTTCCGAGATCATCGACACGCTGTCGCAGGTCACCACCACGGCGTCGGCAAGGCCGAGATAGGCGAAGTAGGGATTCTCGCCGCTGCCGTCCCACACCTCCGCCGGCAGGTCGGACAGGCGGGCGCGCAGGATCGCCTCGTTGTCGGCGCCGGTGCGGCGCGACGGGGTGACCATCAGCCCGGCGCCATGGCTGCGCGTCAGGTTGGCCAGCCGTTCGGCCACGTCACCCATGATGGTCGGCGTCAGGCGGTAGACGCCGTTGTCGCCGCCGATCAGCACGGCGATGCGCGGGTGCGGCAGATGGGCCAGACGGGGGCCGAACCGCTCCGCCGCGTCGGCCAGGGTGGCGGGCGTCACCCGGTGCAGGGCGCCGCGGGTCACCATAACGTTCTCGGCGCGCAGCTTGTCGTGGCGCGGCACGACGATCAGGTCGAAATGCCGCGGGTTCATCACCGGATCCTGGATCTGGACGGTGAAGGTGCGGCCGCCAGACAGCTTGCGGACGGCCAGCGAGACAGCGATGGACTGCCGTCCGGTGCCGATCAGCAGGTCGGGCCAGGGCGGCTCCACCGGATCGCCCTTGGGACCGGCGGCGAACCGGTTGCCGACGCGCAGGTAGGGGGTCAGCTGGCGCCAGGGCGTGCGCAGGTGCACGCGCTTGACGATCGGCGTCAGGCCAAGCGACTCCGCCAGACCGATGCATTGGTTTTCCATGCCGGCCTTGCCGTCCGACACGACCCAGCAGGTCAGGGGGGGGCTGGTCAAAGGTTGCATGAGAACTCGGATCGTTGAAGCTGCGAAGGGTGTTGCGGCGAAAAGACCGTCATCCGGGTTGCTTGCCCTTGCGGGGGTTTCCGTCTTGGCGTAGACACCATGCCCGTGTAATATCCTTTCTCCAAATCACCCCCGGAGCGACCGAGTAAAACCATGCGGCGGGTCAAACTCGACCGAATTGACCGTCGGATTCTGCGCGATCTGCAGAACGACGGCCGGATGACCAATGTGGAGCTTGCCCGACGTGCCGGCATCTCCGCTCCGCCCTGCCTGCGCCGCGTCCGCGCGCTGGAGGAGGCGGGATTCATCCGTGGCTACCACGCCGACGTCAACCCCGATGCACTGGGGTTCGGCGTCACGGTGTTCGCCCAGGTCGGCCTCAGCAGCCAGGCCGAAGCGGACCTAAAGAAATTCGAGGAGCTCGTCAACAGCTGGCCGCTGGTTCGTGAGTGCAACATGCTGGCCGGCGAATATGATTTTGTGCTGAAGATCGTGGCGGAGGACTGGGACGACTACCAGCGCTTCCTGACGACCAAGCTGACGGCGGCGCCAAACGTCGCCCATGTGAAGTCGGCGCTGTCGATCCGCACCAGCAAGCACACCCCCGGCGTTCCCATCGACGTCGATTCGCCCGACATCCCGGAAGGGACGGAGGACGACGAGGACGAGGATTACGCCGAGGACGAGGCAGAGACGCCCGCACGCGCCACCCGGCGCTGAGCGGGACCTACAAGTCTGCTTTAGAAGGAAGATGCGGCGAGCGCCTGGATCAGGCCCGCCGCCGCTCCCCCCGCCACCACCCAGTGGATCGCCACGCTCCGGCGGGTCAGCGCGTAGAGCGCTGTCAGCATGATCGCCCAGGCCCAGATCAGGTTGCCTGCCGTATGCTGCCCGTCCGGCATCAGCACCGCCATCCCCAGATAGACGCCCAGATTCAGGATCACCCCGACCACCGCCGCGGCGATGGCGGCCAGCGCCCCTGCGGCCAGACGGTTGTGGATCAGCCGCTCCAGATAGGGGGCGCCGGCGAAGATGAACAGGAAGCAGGGCAGGAAGGTGACGTAGGTCGTCAGCGCCGACCCCAGCGTCCCCGCCAGCGCCGGCGACAGAGCGCCCGGCCGGTTCCAGCCGGCGAAGAAGCCGACATATTGCGTGACCAGGATCAGCGGCCCCGGAGTCGTCTCGGCCAGCGCCAGACCGTCTATCATCTCCCGCGAACTGAGCCAGCCATAGCTGTCCACCGCCTGCCCGGCGATGTAGGGCAGTACCGCATAGGCCCCGCCGAAGGTGACGAAGGCCGCCTTGGTGAACAGCGCCGCGACTCCGCGCCAGGGATCGGGTCCGAAGGCCAGCAGGATCGCCCCAACCGGCACCACCCACAGCACCACGCCCAGCGCCAGCAGGACCAGCAGGCGGCCTGTCCTGGGGGCCGGCTCCGCCGTCAGGTCGGCGGCGTCATCGTCATCGGCCACCGGATGGGGATGGGCGAACCAGTGATGGCCCAGACGCGCCGCCACGCCCCCTACCACCGCCGCGGCGCCGATCACCAGCGGGAAGGGCAGGTGCAGCAACGCCAGTGCCAGGAAGGCGGCACCGGCCATGGCGACGGCGGGCGGCCCCTTCAGCGTGCGGCGGCCCAGCCGCCAGACCGCGGCGGCGATGATCGCCACCACCGCCGGCTTGATGCCGTCGAACAGCGCACCGACCAGCCCGGTGTCGCCATGGGCGGCGGCGATCCAGGACAGGGCCAGCAGCACCAAGGCACCCGGCAGAACGAACAGCCCGCCAGCCAACAGCCCGCCGCGCACGCCATACATCCGCCAGCCGATGTAGGTGGCGAGCTGCTGCGCCTCCGGTCCCGGCAGCAGCATGCAGAAGTTCAGCGCGTGCAGGAACCGGGTCTGGTCGATCCAGCGGCGGCGGTCGACCAGTTCGCTCTGCATCATCGCGATCTGTCCGGCCGGCCCGCCGAAGCTGGTCAGCCCCAGCCGCAGCCAGTAGAGACAGAAGGTGAAGAAGGGCGGAGCGGGGGAGGGGGCGGTGGACGGATGGGGAGATGGGGAGTCGCTCATGGTTGAGCAGCCTAGCGTAAACACGGCAACAGCGCAGCCTTCGCCATCGGGCGGAATCGCCATTGGGGACAATTGCCGGGCGCCCATGGCCTTCCGCATCGCAGAGGTTTAATATTGCAACCGCGAGCGCCGCCGTCGGGGCCGGCGCCGGAAGTCGGGGACGCTGCAGAATGAAGGCTTCCACCCGCGGTCTTGCGGCTGTGTTGGGGGCGGCGCTGTGTGCCGGTGTCGGGGTGAGCACTGTTGGCGGGCTGACCCTGTCCGCAGGGCCGGCACAGGCCGCGGTCGGCGTCCATGCCGAGGAGATTGTGCGGTTTCCCTCCGTCGACGGGGATCTGACCGGTGGCGCGCCGACGATGCTGAGCGGCCGGCTGCTGCGCCCGGCGGGGAACGGCCCGCATCCGGCGGTGGTGATGCTGCATGGCTGCGGCGGCCTCTATGCCCGCAACGGCCGGGTGTCGCCGCGCCATGTCTGGTGGGCCACCCATTTGCAGCGTCAGGGCTACGAGGTGCTGATGGTCGACAGCTTCGGCCCGCGCGACGTGGAGGAGGTCTGCACCACCGCGCTGAAGGATCGCACCGTCCGTGCCACGGTGGAGCGCAAGCGTGATGCCTGGGCGGCCCTGGCCTTCCTGCGCAAGCGGCCGGAGGTGGATCACGAGCGCATCGGCCTGATCGGCTGGTCGCAGGGAGCGGGCACGGTGATGGCCGCCTATGGTGCCGGCGAGGATGGACCGGCCGGAACCGAGGAGAGCGGCTTCCGCGCCGCCGTGGCTTTCTATCCCGGCTGCAAGGCGGCGCTGAGCAACGAGGATTGGCAGCCCGACGGCCCGCTGCTGCTGCTGGTCGGCGGCAAGGACGACTGGACCCCGCCGGAGAGCTGCGTCGAACTGTCCGGCCGCGACGGGGTCAAGGGCAAGGTCGATCTGGTGGTCTACCCCGACGCCTATCACGGTTTCGACTCGCCGGACGCCCCGGTGCGCAAGCGCAAGAACCTTGCCACCGCGCCCGGCGGCACCGCCCATGTCGGCACGGATGAGGACGCCCGCTCGGATGCGATCCGGCGGGTGAACGAATTCTTCAAGGAAAAGCTTGGGGGGTGAAGAGCGGGTTTTCTCCCTCTCCCGGGGTGGGAGAGGGAGGAGTAAAAAACCCTTAACGGAACTCGACCGAAACGATCTCGTACAGCTTGGAACCGCCGGGGGTAGATACCTCGACGCTGTCGCCGACGGACTTGTTGATCAGGGCGCGGGCCAGCGGCGCCTGGATCGACAGAAGGCGGTTCTTGATGTCGCTCTCGTCCTGGCCGACGATCTGATAGGTCGTCTCCTCGTCCGTGTCCTGGTCGGCCAGGGTCACGGTCGCGCCGAACTTCACGGTGCTGCCGGTCAGCTTGGCCGGGTCGATGACCTCGGCGCGGCTGATCTTGTCCTCAAGCTCAAGCACGCGGCCTTCGATGAAGCTCTGACGTTCACGCGCCGCGTGGTACTCGGCGTTTTCCGAAAGGTCGCCATGTTCGCGGGCTTCCGCGATGGCTTTGATGACCGCCGGGCGTTCGGTGATCTTAAGGTGCTTCAATTCCTCCTGGAGGCGGTTGAAGCCCGCCGCTGTCATCGGAACTTTTTCCATGTTCGGTCCATCACCGCTTGCAGTCGTTCGACCTGTCCAAAGCGACATCAAGGACGAAGACGGCGCGGAGGAGGTCCGCCGCGCCGTCGTCCGTCCTTAATACGATCCGCTAAGGTACGACTGCAACGGGGCGACTTCAAGGCTGCCGTTCCGGAGTGCGGCAATCGCTTCCACCGCCGCGCGTGCTCCTGCCACCGTCGTATAGTACGGAATGTTGTAGGTCAGCGCGGTGCGACGCAGGCTGAAGCTGTCGGACAGCGCCTGGGCGCCTTCCGTGGTGTTGATGACCAGATGCACGTTCCCGTTGATCATGGCGTCGACGATGTGCGGCTGGCCTTCGACCACCTTGTTGATGGTCTCCGCCGGCACGCCGGCCTCGCTCAGCACCTTGGCGGTGCCGGAGGTGGCGAGGATGCGGAAGCCCATCTCGTGCAGCTTCTTGGAGATCACCGCCAGCGCCGGCTTGTCGTGGTCCTTGACCGAGACGAAGACGCTGCCCTTGACCGGCAGGGTGACGCCGGCGCCAAGCTGCGCCTTGGCGAAGGCGAGCGCGAAGTTGTGGTCGAGGCCCATGACCTCGCCTGTCGACTTCATCTCAGGGCCGAGCACGATGTCGACGCCGGGGAAGCGGGCGAAGGGGAAGACCGCTTCCTTGACCGCGGTGTGCGGGGGGGTCGGACCGTTCAGGGTGAAGGAGGACAGCTTCTCCCCGGCCATGACGCGGGCGGCGATCTTGGCGATGGCGGTGCCGGTGGCCTTGGCGACGAAGGGCACCGTGCGGCTGGCGCGCGGGTTGACCTCCAGGATGTAGACGGTTCCGGCCTTGACCGCGAACTGCACGTTCATCAGGCCGACCACCTTGAGCGCGCGGGCGAGCGCATCCGACTGGCGGTTGATCTCGGCGATGGTGTCGGCAGGCAGCGTGTAGGGCGGCAGGGCGCAGGCGCTGTCGCCGGAATGGATGCCGGCCTCTTCGATATGCTCCATCACGCCGGCGACATAGACGTCGGTGCCGTCGCAGACGACGTCGACATCGACCTCGATGGCGTCCTGCAGATAGCTGTCGATCAGCACCGGGTTCTTGCCCGACACCTGCACGGCGGTGCCCATGTAGCGCTGGAGCCCGGCCATGTCGTGGACGATCTCCATCGCCCGGCCGCCCAGCACGTAGGACGGACGGATGACGACCGGGAAGCCGATGCGGGCTGCGACCGCCTCGGCCTCTTCCAGCGAGCGGGCGAGGCCGTTGGCCGGCTGCTTCAGGTTCAGCTCATGCAGCAGCTTCTGGAAGCGCTCGCGGTCTTCGGCCAGGTCGATGGCGTCGGGCGAGGTGCCCAGGATCGGAATGCCCGCGGCCTCCAGGGCGGCGGCGAGCTTCAGCGGGGTCTGGCCGCCGAACTGCACGATGCAGCCCAGCACGGTGCCGTTGCGCTGCTCGACCCGCACCAGCTCCACCACGTCCTCGGCCGTCAGCGGCTCGAAATACAGGCGGTCGGCGGTGTCGTAGTCGGTGGAGACGGTCTCCGGGTTGCAGTTGACCATGATGGTCTCGATGCCGGCCTCCTGCAGGGCGTAGACGGCATGGACGCAGCAATAGTCGAACTCGATGCCCTGGCCGATGCGGTTCGGACCGCCGCCGAGGATGACGACCTTGCGCTTGTCGGTCGGGTCGGACTCGCACTCGGCCTCGCCGGTCCCATCGGTCTCGTAGGTCGAGTACATGTAGGGGGTGGCCGACGCGAATTCGGCGGCGCAGGTGTCGATGCGCTTGTAGACCGGGGTGATGCCAGCCATGCGGCGGGATGCTGCGACGGCGGCTTCGGTGGTCTTGGCCAGCTCGGCCAGACGGGCGTCGGAGAAGCCCATCTGCTTCAGCTTCAGCCAGCCGGCCTTGTCGGTCGGCAGGCCGTCGGCGCGGATCGTCGCCTCGCGGTCGGTGATCGCCTTGATCTGCTCCAGGAACCACGGGTCGTACTTGGAGACGGCCTGGACCTCGTCCACGGTGAAGCCGTGGCGGAAGGCCTGGGCGATCACAAGCAGGCGGTCAGGCGTCGGCGTGGCGAGCGCGCCGCGGATGGCGGTGCGGTCCGGATTTTCCTCCCCGCCGATCTTCACCTCGTTGAAGCCGGTCAGGCCGGTCTCCATCGAGCGCAGCGCCTTCTGCACCGATTCCTGGAAGGTGCGGCCGATCGACATCGCCTCGCCCACCGACTTCATCGAGGTGGTCAGCAGCGGCTCCGAGCCCTTGAACTTCTCGAAGGTGAAGCGCGGCATCTTGGTGACGACGTAGTCGATCGTCGGCTCGAAGCTCGCGGGCGTGGTGCCGGTGATGTCGTTGGTCAGCTCGTCCAGCCGGTAGCCGACGGCCAGCTTGGCGGCGATCTTGGCGATGGGGAAGCCGGTGGCCTTCGACGCCAGCGCCGAGGAGCGCGACACGCGGGGATTCATCTCGATGACGATCAGGCGGCCGTTGGCCGGGTTGACCGCGAACTGGACGTTCGAGCCGCCGGTGTCGACGCCGATCTCGCGCAGCACGGCGATCGAGGCGTCGCGCATGATCTGGTATTCTTTGTCGGTCAGCGTCAGCGACGGCGCCACCGTGATCGAGTCGCCGGTGTGGACGCCCATCGGGTCGATGTTCTCGATGGCGCAGACGATGATGCAGTTGTCGGCGCCGTCGCGCACGACCTCCATCTCGTATTCCTTCCAGCCCAGCACCGATTCCTCGATCAGCACCTCGCCGACCGGGCTGGCGCGCAGGCCGCCGCGCACGATGTCCTCGAACTCCGCCCGGTTGTAGGCGATGCCGCCGCCGGTGCCGGCCAGCGTGAAGCTGGGACGGATGATGGCGGGGAGACCGACGAATTCCAGCGCGTCCATCGCCTCGTCCAGCGTGCGGACCATGCGCGACTTCGGCGATTCGAGGCCCAGCTTGTCCATGGCGTCGCGGAACAGGATGCGGTCCTCGGCCTTGGCGATGACGTCGCGCTTGGCGCCGATCATCTCCACCCCGAGCCGCTCCAGCGTGCCGTCGTCGGACAGCGCCATCGCCGTGTTCAGCGCGGTCTGGCCGCCCATGGTCGGCAAGAGCGCGTCAGGACGCTCCTTCTCCAGGATCTTGGCGACGACGGCCGGGGTGATCGGCTCGATGTAGGTGGCGTCGGCCAGACCGGGATCGGTCATGATGGTGGCCGGGTTGGAGTTGACGAGGATGACCCGGTAGCCTTCCTCGCGCAGCGCCTTGCAGGCCTGGACGCCGGAATAGTCGAACTCGCAAGCCTGTCCGATGACGATCGGACCCGCGCCGATGATGCAGATGGATTTGATGTCGGTGCGTTTGGGCATGGGTCCGCTTCTCTGAAGTGTGGTCAGCCGAAAACCCCCCGGCGCCGGGGGACCGGAGACGGAGAGCGGGGATGGGCATGTCGTGCAAGGCCCCCTTATAGGGGGTTCGGGGCCGGGGGGGAAGGGGTGGCATGGATGTCACCCTCGCATGACTGAATCTCGGGCGCGGCACCTCCGGCCCATGCGGCCCTTGAACCGATGGGGAAAGGGACGCATCAATTCCCATTCTCCCGCTTCGCATACCCATTGGAGATATGCCCCGATGAGCCACGCATTCGCCAAGGACAGTCGCGCCTGCGCCGCCTGCGTCTCGTGGGGCGGCGAGCGCGCGCTGTCGGAGGACAACACGCTGGTGTACGTCGCCCGCCACGGGGTGGAAGGGGAGTGCCGCACCGCCAGCAGCCAGGACTACCGCCGCATCACCAAGGGCTATCATACCTGCACCGCCTGGGCGCCGTTGCCGATGCTGAAGAAGCATGGCGGACGGATCGGCCACACGCCGGCCGGGCAGGCGCACACTCCGGTCACCGCGGCGGCTTCGCGGCCAATCCTGCAACCGGTCTCCCAGCCGGTGCCGGCGGCAGCGGCCTTCGCTTCGGTGCCGGTGGCGACTCCGATGCTGGACCTGCCGCCGCCGCCCTGCCGGGCGGACGTGATCGACGTGGAGCAGACGCCTCAGGTCCGCATTCTTTACACTCATTGGGTGCGGCTGAAGCGCAAGCGCCGCATGCCGCTGGCGACGGAGATCGACACTGCCCAGGTCCGCGAAAGCGTGCCGCGCATCGCCCTGATGGAGCCGACCGCCGACGGCAGCGATTTCGTCTACAAGTCCTGCGGCCGCGCCCTGCAACGCCGGTTGGCCGAACGGCCGACGACGCGGCGGGTGAGCGACTGCCATCCCGAGCAGGCGGCGCAGCGCTGGCTGTCCGACCTGCGCGCCTGTCTGGAGAGTGGCGAGCCGCGTTGCCTGCTGGTGCGCGACGACCCGATGCTGCCGGGGTCGAAGTTCGTCGAACTGCTGCTGCCGCTGGCCGATGTCGAGGGCGGTCCGGCGACGCGTGTGCTGGCGTACCGCCATGTGCCGGGTGGTTGAGGGGGGGGCAATGGACGGCGCGCAAAGGGGAGAAGGACCGAAGGGGGAAGGCCCAGGGCCGGAGATCGTCGGCGTCTGGCCGGCGGCGGTGTGGATCATCGTCGGTGCCGGGCATTACCTGAACGATCCCGACCATTTCGCCGGCTGGAAGGGCGCCTTGTACTTCGTGCTGGGCACCGGGCTGGTGGCACTGGTCGGCGGCATCGCCAGCCTGTCTGCCCGCCGCACCGTCGCCGGCATCCAGGAACGCCTGCTGAAGGAGGTGCGCCATCGGCGCGATTGGGCGAGTTGGTGGGTGGCGCTGGCACTGCGCGGACTGGTTGGACTTGGCGAGGCGGTTCTGGTGACGCTGCTGGCGCTGTCGGTGGTGGCGATGCTGGGGTGATGATGGCGCCCTGATGATGAATGGTTCCGGTAAAAATGGATTGAGGGTGATTGCTCTCTGCCTGTTGGTTTCTGTATCGGCTGTTCTGGCGGGGTCGTTCTTCTACTTTTATGTCTATGCGAATTTGTTTTTCGACATGTGCGAGGTCGAAACGTTCGGGGCGAATCCTTCGCCGGATGGCAGGTTGTCGGTGGTCGTATATTCGATCGACTGTGGCGCGACCGCCGGCTTCGACACCCGGGCCGGCCTGATTCCGGCAGGCGAGGGAACCGATCCGCAAAACAGCAAGCAATTCCTGCATGTGCGGGGCCGGCATGGCTTGCAGGTCAGATGGATCGACGCGGCGACCGTCGAGATCGCCGCCTTCGATGGTACGAAGGCCTTCGACGGGCAGAACATCGTTCAGCGCGAAAATTTCATGCAAGGGGTCGCCATTTCCTATCGGTGACACCTGCGGATTCGGGGGAGCGGGGGATGGCTGGCAAGGGAATTGGCAAGGCGATCGGGTGGAGCGCTCTTCTGGCGATACTGTTTCTGCCGATGATGGGGGAGGACGCGTCGGCCAACGACAGCACCGGCTTTCAAGGCACTGGCGGAATCGAGCTGACCAGGACCGACGTGATCGAGATGCGGTCGGAGGATCTGTCGATCGGGATGGACGAGATCCGCGTCTCCTACGTCTTCCGCAATGTCAGCGACCATCCGGTCGAAACGCTGGTGGCCTTTCCGCTTCCGGATCTCGACCTGTCGCCGGGATTGACGGCGTCGGCCTGGACCTTTCCCAAGCCGGCCGATGATTTCCTCGATTTCCGCCTGTGGATCGATGACCGGCCGGTGCGGCCCTCTCTGGAGCGGCGCGCCATCTTCCAAGGCCGGGATGTGACGGCGACGGTGGAGGCGGCGGGGGCGCTGGGCATGACGCCCTGGGCGCCGGGCGCCTATGACGGCTACGCGCGGACACTGGATCCGGCGGCGCTGGCCCGGCTGCGCGATGCCGGCCTGATCCGGAATGGCGACGATGACAACAACCCGCAATGGACGCTGCGCACCCGTTATTTCTGGACGCAGACCTTTCCGCCGGGGCGCGATGTGCGGGTCCGCCATGTCTACCGGACCTTCCTGGGTCATTCCCTTCTCGGCGATGTGAACGAGATCGACGGCCGCGGCGTGGTCGGACGGCTTGTCGGAGAGGTGACCGGGACAGTGAACGCGACGGGAGATGACCGCTATTGCCTGGATGCGGCGACGCGGCGGACCGTGGCGACGGTCCAGGCGAAATATCCGCCGCCCGCCATGCCCTATGGCGCTGCGGAGATCGAATATATCCTGACCACGGCCCGCAACTGGCGCGGCCCGATCGGACGCTTCCACCTGACCATCGACAAGGGCGCTCCGGAAAACATCGTATCTCTGTGTTGGAATGGCTTGATCAAGACCGGTCCGACGACCTTCGAATCGACGATCACCGATTTCGTTCCCGACCGCGACATCCGCCTGCTGTTGTTTGTCCGGGGCAAAACTCCCTGACTCCCGCTCGCCCGTCTCGCCGGCGGCGTTTCCCGTGAAACGGCAACAGCCCCGCTCCTTCCGGAAGCGGGGCTGTTGCCTTGCTCGGACGCTTACTTCTGGCTGGTCTTCATGCTCCAGCCCGGCTCAATCCCCTGCATGTCGGGCAGGTGGTGGGCGATGCCCTTGTGGCAGTCGATGCAGGTGTTCTGTCCGGTGAACAGATAGGTCTCGTGCATCTTGGCGGCGCGCGGATTCTGTTTGGTGATGTCCATCGAGTCGGCGCTGTGACAGTTGCGGCATTCCAGCGAGTTGTTCGCCTTCAGCCGCGCCCATTCGTGCTCGGCCAGTTCGCGGCGCTTGTCCAGGAACTTCTCGCGCGTGTCGATGGTGCCGAAGATCTTGCCCCAGACCTCCTTCGACGCCTGCATCTTGCGGGCGATCTTGTCGGTCCACTGGTGCGGGACGTGGCAGTCCGGGCAGCTGGCGCGCACGCCGGAGCGGTTCGTGAAGTGGATGGTCTGCTTCAGCTCCTCATAGGGATTGTCGCGCATCTCGTGGCAGCTGATGCAGAAGGCTTCCTTGTTGGTGGCCTCCAGAGCGGTGTTGAAGCCGCCCCAGAAGACGACGCCGGCGATGAAACCGCCCAGCGTCAGGAAGCCTAGGCCGAAATGGACGCTGGGGCGGGCGAACAGCCGCCACAGGCACAGCACTGCGTCGCGGATTTTCATTTCTGGCCGCCTTGGGCATGGCCCAGGACCGAGTCGAAGTCTTGGAAGCTGTTGGGAACGATCGGCTGGGCGTCGGTCTGTGGCACGTGGCATTGGGTGCAGAAGTAGCGGCGCGCCGCCACCGTGCCCAGCGTCTGGCCGTCACGGTCCTGGAAATGGGTGACCGACAGCATCGGCGCCTGCGAGCCGGCCGTGTTGCGGCGGTCGTGGCAGGTCAGGCACTTGTTGATGTTCAGGTCGATCTGATAGTCGCGGATGGCATGCGGGATCAGCGGCGGCTGGTCGGCGTAGTTGCGCACGCGCTTCTGGTCGTCGGTGATCTCGCGGTGGGTCGCCTCGGCTGGCACGTCCAGCGTGATCGGATGGTTGGTGGAGGGGACCTTGATCCCCCCCACTGTGCCGGTGCCGCTGGAAACCGCGGGCTTGTCGGCGGCCACGCCGCTGGTGGCGACGCCGATGGTCAGGGCCGGGATGCCGGCCAGCAGGGCCAGCGCGGCGATCAGGAAACGGGTCTTCATGATGCCGGCACTCCTCAGGCGTTCACGACGGGCGTGATCTTGACCGCGCATTTCTTGAAGTCGGTCTGCTTGCTGATGGGATCGGTGGCGTCCAGCGTCACCTTGTTGATGAGGACCGTCTGGTCGAAGAAGGGAACGAAGACCAGACCCCGCGGCGGCTTGTTGCGCCCGCGCGTCTCGACCCGCACCCGCACCTCGCCACGGCGGGAGGTGACGCGCACTTCCTGGCCGCGCCGGACATTCAATTCCTTGGCGTCGTCAGGGTGCATGAACACCACGGCATTCGGGAAGGCCTTGCGCAGTTCGGGAACCCGCATGGTCATCGACCCGCTGTGCCAATGCTCGATCACGCGGCCGGTCGACAGCCAGAACGGATAGTCGGCGTCGGGCGCCTCGGCCGGCGGCTCGTAGGGCAGGGCGAAGACATTCGCCTTGCCGTCCTTGTTGCCGTAGAAGCGCATGCCCTCGCCCGCCTTGACGTACGGGTCGGAGCCCTCGCGGTAGCGCCACTTGGTCTCCTTGCCATCCACCACCGGCCAGCGCAGGCCGCGTTCCTGGTGGTACAGCTCGAAGGGTGCCAGATCATGGCCATGGCCGCGGCCGAAGGAGGCGTATTCCTCGAACAGCCCCTTCTGGACGTAGAATCCGGCGTCCTTGGCCTCGAAGTTATTGTAGTTCTGGTCGAGGTCGGACAGCGGGAAGCGGTCGACCTGACCGTTGCGGAACAGCACCTCGTACAGCGTCTTGCCGCGATATTCCGGCTTCTTGTTCAGAAGTTCCTCCGGCCACACCTCCTCGATGCGGAAGCGCTTGGAGAACTCCATGATCTGCCACAGGTCGGACCGCGCGCCGTCCGGCGCATCGACCAGCTGGCGCCACAGCTGGGTGCGGCGCTCGGCATTGCCGTAGCCGCCCTCCTTTTCCACCCACATGGCGGTGGGCAGGATCAGGTCGGCGGCCAGCGCCGTGACGGTCGGGTAGGGGTCGGAGACGACGATGAAGTTTTCCGGGTTGCGGTAGCCGGGGAAGGTCTCCTTCGCCGTGTTCGGGGCCGTCTGCATGTTGTTGTTGCACATGACCCAGTAGGCATTGAGCTTGCCGTCCTTGAGCATGCGATCCTGCTGGACGGCGTGATAGCCGATCTTGTCGGGGATGGTCCCCTCCGGCAGCTTCCAGATTTCCTCGGCGTGGCGGCGGTGCTCGGGGTTGGTCACCACCATGTCGGCCGGCAGCCGGTGGGAGAAGGTGCCGACCTCGCGCGCGGTGCCGCAGGCCGACGGCTGGCCGGTTAGCGAGAAGGGGCCGTTGCCGGGCTGGGAAATCTTTCCGGTCAGCAGGTGGATATTGTAGCAGAGGTTGTTGGCCCAGACGCCGCGGACATGCTGGTTGAAGCCCATGGTCCAGAAGGACACGACCTTCACCTTCGGGTCGGCATACAGCTCGGCCAGCGCCTCCAGCCGGTTCTTCGGCACGCCCGACAGCTCATGCGCCTTGTCCAGCGTGTAGGGCTCGACGAACTTGGCGAACTCCTCGAAGCTGATCGGGTCGGAGTCGTTGGCCTTGTCGGCGTTCTTCGCCTTCTTCTCCAAGGGGTTGTCGGGACGCAGGCCGTAGCCGATGTCGTCGCGGCCGCGCTTGAAGTTGCAGTGCTTTTCGACGAACTCCTTGTTCACCCGGCCGGTCTTGATAATGTGGTTGGCGATGTAGTTCAGGATCGCCAGATCGGAGCCGGGGGTGAAGACCAGGCCGATGTCGGCGAGGTCGAAGCTGCGGTGCTCGTAGGTCGACAGGACGGCGACCTTGCAGCCAGGGTGGCTGAGGCGGCGGTCGGTGACGCGAGTCCACAGGATGGGGTGCATCTCCGCCATGTTGGAGCCCCACAGCACGAAGGCGTCGGCCTGCTCCATGTCGTCGTAGCAGCCCATCGGCTCGTCCATGCCGAAGGTGCGCATGAAGCCGGCAACCGCCGACGCCATGCAGTGGCGGGCGTTCGGGTCGAGGTTGTTGGAGCGCAGGCCGGCCTTCATCAGCTTGGAGGCGGCATAGCCCTCATAGATGGTCCACTGGCCGGAGCCGAACATGCCGACGGCGGTCGGACCCTTCTTCTTCAGGGTCTCCTTCCACTTGGCGGCCATGATGTCGAAGGCGGCGTCCCAGCTGATCGGCTCGAACTCGCCGTCCTTGTCGAACTTCCCGTCCTTCATGCGCAGCAGCGGCTGGTTCAGCCGGTCCTCGCCATACATGATCTTGGACAGGAAATAGCCCTTCACGCAGTTCAGGCCGCGGTTCACCTCGGCCTTCACGTCGCCGTGGGTGGCGACAACGCGGCCGTCCTTGACGCCGACCATCACGCTGCAACCGGTGCCGCAGAAGCGGCAGGGGGCCTTCGACCAGTTCAGCTTGGCGCCCTCACCGGTCAGGATGTTGGCGGCGGAGGCGGGCAGCGAAATTCCGGCCGCCGCGGCGGCGGCAGCGGCGGCTTGCGCCTTCAGGTAATCGCGGCGGGACAGAAACATGCGGGGAACTCCAGTCTCGGAGGAAATTCGGTCGGAAATGGGCGGATGCGGCGCGCCCGGAGGACACCGGTCAGGAGGTGCCGTCAGGCAGCGTCGATCGCGTCCGCGGGTTCGTAGTGGTGGTAGACCATGGTGGTGGTGTGCACGCCGGGGACGGCGTTCAGCACGGCGATGCGGTCCACCACCTCGGCAGCGCTGGCGGTGACCAGCGTCACGACGGCCTTGCCGTTCTCCGATGCGCACCACTCCAGTCCGGCGACGGCGTTCGCCGCCTCGCGCACCGCGTCGGTGCGGTCGGGGCTGTGCTGGATGACGAGGCTGGAGATGTGGACTTCGGGGGCGCGGGGCATATCGGTCCTCGGGGGGCGGCGGACTCAGTGGGTGAGGATCTGGTACATCCAGATCGAGAAGCCGTAGGCGGCGACGGTGCCGACGGCGATCACCGGCCAGACCAGCACCGCCAGCCACAGGAACATCAGCCCCTCGGCCCGGCGGGTCGGGGCCGGTGCTGAGTCGGTCGCCTTCCGGTCGGACGGATGGGACAGGACGGGAGAACTGATGGGCCTCATGGCGGCACTCTCGGTCGGAGCGGGAATGGGTCAGGCCGGCCCCGGATGCCAACCCTTCGGGTTGGTCCTTAGGTACCGGTTTTCGGCCCTTAGTATCGATACTTTCCGGTGGGCTGCAATTGACACAGGTCAAGCGGGGCCGTTTGTTGCCTGTGACGGAATGGCGCCTTTCGCCGCGCAGGCGCTGCGGCTTTTGCTGCGCTAGACTGCCGCGGAGGTCTTCAACCGAAGCCCTGGCCGGGAATGGAATGGGTCATGGACTTGCTGCGCTCTTACTGGTCGCCGGCCGAACTGGTGACCAACGGGCTGATTCTCCTACATCTTCTGGGGGCTTTGGCGGTCGGGCTGCTGCTGGGGTACGAGCGTAGCTATCACGGGCGGGCGGCCGGGATGCGGACCTACGGACTGGTCTGTCTGGCGTCGGCCGCGCTGACGGTGGTCAACGCCTATCCTTCGATGTGGTATGGCGGCATCGGGACGCGGGGGGGTGCGCATGGGGTTGCCCTGACCGGGGATCCGACGCGCGTGATCCAGGGCATCGTCACCGGCATCGGCTTCCTCGGCGCCGGGGTCATCATGCGCGAAGGGCTGTCGATCCGCGGCTTGTCCACAGCCGCCTCGATCTGGGCGACCTCGGCGATCGGCATCACCATCGGGCTTGGCTTCTATGCGGTCGCCATTGCCGCCGCACTGCTGACCATTCTGGTGATGAGCTTCCTGCGGCCGGTCGAGCGCCTGCTGCCCCACCAGTCGGTGGTCCATCTGACACTGGTGTTTCCGCGCGACAAGGCGCCGCCACCGGAGGAATTGCGGATGCAGGCCAAGAAACATGGTTTCGAGGTGGTCGACTGGGCCTTCCACCTCGCCAACGGCAGTGGCCAATTCGAATGCCAGCTGGTGCTTCAGGGCAAGGGCGACCCCGATCCGATGGCGCTGGTCAGCGCCCTCGCCTCGACCGACACGGTGGTGGAGTTCAAGCTGTCCCCCTCGCGTATTTGAAGCGAGCGGAAGGACGGAGACAGACGCAGATGGGATGGAGGACGAAATGCATACCAGCTTAATCTTTTCCTAAAACTTTATCTATATCGACAGCCTGCGATGATGAAGGATGCGAACAACCGCAGGGAACGCCAGGGCTGGACGGGCCGCCTGCCGGCCCGGCACACCGGCTGCGGCAGGCGCAATGGAAGCCCCTTGGCTTCGGCCTTCGTCCGTCTTTGCCGGATGGCGGGGCTGATCGCGCTGCTGGTGGTGCTTCTTCTGCCGTTCGTCGGGAATGCCGCCGGTTCCGCGATCGCGGCGGTTTCTGATGTCGAACCGCTCCGTTTGGGGGCATCTACCGCCAGCGCCACGTTGGCCGGCCATTTCGCCCGGCTGGTCGATCCCGACCGCCAGCTCGATTTCGCCACCCTCCTGAAGGCGGACGCCGAAGGCCGGATGGAGCCGCGGGAGGATTTCCGTGGTGCCGGCCAGACCCGCGACATCCACTGGTACCGCTTCGATCTGCTGCGCGAACCCGGTGCCCCGGCCGACTGGCTGCTGGAGATGGGCGAGGCCTATATCGATCATCTCGACCTGTTCATTCCGAAAGCGACCGGTGCAGCCGGCGGAACTGCGGGCCGGCCGCAGGACCCCGCCGCCTATCGGCTGGTCCGGCTCGGCGACTTCGTTCCCTTCAGCCAGCGGCCGATGCGCACCCGGCTGCATAGCCTGCCGCTGACCCTGCCGGAGGGAAGGCCGGTCTCGCTCTATCTGCGCGTCGACTCGGTCAGCGCCATCCGGCTGTCGGCACGGATGTGGGCGCCGGCCGCCTATATCGGCCATCAGACCACCGATCTGCTGTTCCAGGGCCTGTTCCTGGGGGTGCTGGGCATCCTGACGCTGGGTTATGTTGCGTTGGGCCTGCTTCTGCGCGATGGGGCGTTGCTGGCCTACACCGGCTATGTCGCCACGGTGCTGTGCTATTACCTGTTCGCCAACGGCATCGCCGCCATCCTGCTGCCGGACCTGCCGGGCTGGTTCATGAACATGATGGTGGGCAGCAGCGGCTTTCTGGGCTTTGCCGCCGCCCTCACCATGTGGGTCTACATCCTCGACCTGAAGACCCGCGCCCCCTGGCTTCACCGCTGTTACCGGGGGCTGGCGCTGCTGGCCCTGCTGATGCTGCCGTCGACGGTTTCGCCGCTCTATACCCTGACCAACCCGATCGTGACGGTGTCGGCGCTGGTCGTCGTGGTGATCGCCCTGGTGCTGACGGCGCGGATGAGTTGGGCGAACCCCGGCGATCCGACTCCGCGCTTCTATCTGGCCAGCACGCTGATCTCGCTCGTCGGCCTGCTGCTGACGCAGATGTCGCTGCGTGGCGTTCTGCCGGCCGACTTCGCGGTCGCCGACCCCTATCAGATCTCGTCGATGCTGGCGGTGCTGGTGCTGGGCACCGGTCTCGCCCTGCGCATCGGCAGGCTTCAGTCGGAGCGGCTGCGCGCCCGCGAGGAATCGGCCTTCGCCACCAAGCGGGCTGAGGAGCAGCGCAGCTTCGTCGCCATGCTGTCGCATGAGTTCCGTACTCCGCTCGCTTCCATCGACAGCGCCGCCCAGATGATCGAGCTGTCGGGTGCCGTGGAGTCGCCGTCTTCGCTGGCCCGCCTGCAGCGCATTCGCGGCACCACCCGCAAGATGGCGGAACTGGTGGAGCTTTTCCTGTCCGCCGATGCTCTGGACCAGGGAGCGCTGGCCCTGAAGCCGGAGCCGGTGGCGCTGGGCCAGCTGATGGACGAGGTGCTGGGCGGGCTGGAAGGGACGGGAGCGGAGGAACGGCTGGATCTGTCCATCGATATCCCCGATCGTCCGCTGCTGGTCGACGCGCCGTTCCTGGGGGTTGCCATCGGCAATCTGGTGCAGAACGCGCTGCGCTACTCGCCGCTGGACACGCCGGTCCGGGTGACCGCCGGTGAAGATGGCGACCGCATTGTCATCCGCGTCGCCGACCAGGGCCGCGGCATGAGCGCCGAGGAGGTGGAGCGCATCGGCTCGATCTATTTCCGCGCCTCGTCCTCGCGCGGGACCAAGGGATCGGGGCTGGGGCTCTACATGACGCAGAAGATCGTTGCCGCCCATGGCGGAACCCTGTCGGTGGAGAGCTTGCGCGACCAGGGCTCCGTCTTCACCATTCGCTTGCCTGTGACGGACGGACCGCCGGAAGCCGGCCATCCCCTCGCCAAGTGATCGTTTCTGATAACTGTTCGCATTGCGTCCCTGGCCCAATATGTTATCTTATATCCTTTGTGCGTATCACTTTCGTGGGTGATCCAGCATCGGTTCAAGGGAGGGGATGATCGTCGACCGGGCCGCCAGGCGAAGAATGCCGCATGTGATCGGGCAAACAGGTCTGCTGGCTGCGGCTTTCCGGCATATCCGGCTTTTCGGCCTGACCCTGTGGATTGTGACGTTCGCCCTGCCGATCGCCGCATGGGCGCAGACAGGGACGCAGACGGCGGCCCCAGCCGAGGTGCAGGCGGCGGATCCCCTGCGTTTGACGGTGTCGACGGACCGTGCATCGCTCGCCGGCCATTTCGCCCGACTGATCGACCGCGAGCATGCGCTCGGCTTCGGCGACGTGCTGAAGGCCGATGCGGAAGGACGGTTCGAGCCGCAGACGATCTTCCGCGGTGCCGGTCAGACGCCCGACATCCACTGGTACAGGTTCGACCTGCTGCGTGAACCCGGTGCACCGGCTGACTGGATCATCGAACTGGGTGAAGCCTACATCGATCACCTCGACCTTTATGTTCCCGATCGGACCATGGCCGGCGATGCGGCCGGCTACAGCATCATCCGCATGGGCGATTTCGTTCCCTTCAGCCAGAGGCCGATGAAGACCCGGCTGCACACCACGCGGCTGACCCTGCCGGAGGGCAAGCCGGTTTCCCTCTATCTCCGCGTCGAGTCGGTCAGTTCCATCACCATGCGGGCGGCGGTCTACGCCGTTCCGGCCTATGCCGGCTTCCAGGTCACGAACCTGCTGTTCCTGGGCCTATTCTTCGGCGTGCTGGCCATCCTGATCATGGGATATGTGTCGCTGGGGTTGCTTCTGCGCGACGGGGCTCTGCTGGCCTTCACCGGCTATGCGGGGAGCGTTTTCGTCTTCTACCTGTTCTCGGGAGGGGTGGCGTCGATCCTGCTGCCCGATATGCCGGGTTGGTTGCAGAATCTGGTGGTCGGCAGCAGCGCCTTTCTCGGCGTCGCCGCGTCGGCGTGGATGTGGGACCGCATCCTCGACCTGCGGGTCCGCCATCCGCGTCTGCACTGGTTCTATGTCGGCATCCGCTGGATGGCGCTCCTGTCGCTTCCCAG
Source organism: Azospirillum sp. TSH100 (assembly GCF_004923295.1). Classification (NCBI taxonomy): domain Bacteria; kingdom Pseudomonadati; phylum Pseudomonadota; class Alphaproteobacteria; order Rhodospirillales; family Azospirillaceae; genus Azospirillum; species Azospirillum sp. TSH100. The sequence continues at coordinate 685,402 of NZ_CP039634.1, read as the reverse complement.
CGCCGTCTCCTGGACCTATTCGATCACCAATCCGATCGTGCTGCTGTTCGCCACGGTGGGGACATTGGTCGGGGCAGTCCTGTCGATCGTGCAGGCGGTCAGGAATCCCGCCGACACCAGCGCCCGCTATTACGCCGCCAGCGGGTTGATCGCGATCACCGGCAACACACTGACCCAGTTCACGGTGCGTGGAACCCTGCCGGTGGATCTGCTGTTCGCCGATCCCTATCAGATCGCCGTGCTGGGCACGATGCTGTGCCTGGGGTCCGGTCTGGCGCTGCGCATCCGCGACCTGCAACGCGAGCGGGTGCGGGCGCAGGAGGAGTCGGCTTTCGCCACCAAGCGGGCGGAGGAACAGCGCACCTTCGTCGCCATGCTGTCGCATGAGTTCCGCACCCCGCTGGCCGCCATCCAGGGAGCGGCCCAGATGATCGAGCTGTCGGGCGAGGTGCGGGCGCCGTCGATGCAATCCCGCGTGCGCCGCATCATCGAAACCACGCGGCGCATGTCCGACCTGGTGGAACTGTTCCTGTCGGCGGATGCGCTGGACCAGGGAGCACTGGCGCTGAAGCCGGAGGTGGTGCCGCTCGACCTGCTGATGGACGAGGCGCTGGACGGGCTGGCCGGAGCGGAGAATGAGACCAGGCTGTCGGTGACGGTCGAGCCGACAGACCGGATGTTGCGGGTCGACCTGTCCTTCCTTGGGGTGGCGGTCGCCAATCTCGTGCGCAATGCGCTGCGCTATTCGCCACCCCATACGGTGGTCAGGGTGACGGCGCACTTGGCGGGGCAAGACCTTGTCATCCGCGTCGCCGACCAGGGCCACGGCATGAGCCCGGAGGAGGTCGAGCGGATCGGCTCGATCTATTTCCGTGCCTCGTCCTCGCGCGGAACCAAAGGGTCCGGTCTCGGGCTTTACATGACGCAGCGGATCGCCGCCGCCCATGGCGGTGCGCTGACGGTGGACAGCACGCTCGGTGTCGGATCGGTCTTCACCATCCGTTTGCCCGCGGTCGGGGAACCGGAGAGCGACGATGCCGCCGTCCCGGCAGGGGCGGACCCGTTGCCGGTTCAATAGAGCGTTTTCGGGATCCGTTCGGCCAACGACCGGTCATAGGCATCGCCGCCTTCGCGCCCGGCGCTGGCCTCCGCCAGCAAGGCGCCCACCGAGGGCAGGCTGCGGCGCTCGACCTGTGCCGCCGGATCCCACAGGCGGGAGCGCAGCAGGGCGCGGGCGCACTGGAAGAACACCGTGTCGATGGTGATCACCAGCACCGACTTCGGCACCTTGCCGTCGACGGCGAAGCTGTCGCACAGATCCCGGTCGGTGTCGATCACGGCGCGGCCGTTGACCCGCAACGTCTCGTTCAGCCCGGGCACCAGGAACAGCAGTCCGACCTGCGGATCGGCCAGGATGTTGCGCAGGCTGTCGATCCGGTTGTTGCCGCGCCGGTCGGGGATCAGCAGGGTGTGGTCGTCGGCAATCCGGACGAAGCCGGGGCCGTCGCCGCGCGGCGAGGCGTCCAGCCCGCCCGGTCCGCTGGTGGCGAGAACGAAGAAGGGCGACGCCTCGATCAGCGCGCAGTAGCCGGGGGTCAGTGCCGGCACCTCCTTGGCGATGGAGGGAGCCGCCGGCTCGCCATAGAGGGCTTCCAGGGCGGCGAGATCGGTGACGGGCCTGCTTCCCGGCCGGCTCATTTCGGGTCCAGCAGGAAATAGACGAAGTCGATCGACGGCGCGTCCAGCCCGAACTGGCTCAACAGCGTATGCGCCTGCCCGCGATGGTGGGTCTGGTGGTTGAAGATGTGGGTGACGACCTGGACGAAAGGCAGCTCGTGCGGCGTGCCGGCCATGCTGCGGTAGGACAGGACCGACTCGAACCGCTCCGCCGGGATTTCCGCCAGGACGCGTAGGATGCGCTCGTCCTCCGCCTCGCGGGCCGCGCGCAGGCCGGGGAAATCGTCATGGAGGATCTCGTCGAGCGAGGACGGTTTCGGCCCGGTTCCCTCGATCCGCTCCAGCCACACCCGGTCGGCGACCAGGATGTGGTTCAGCGTGCCGCGGATCGAACCGAAGAAGGCGCCGCAATCCTCGCGGTACTGCGCATCGGAAAGCTGAGACACAACCTCGTACAGGCGGCGGTTGGCCCAGCGGTTGTAGCGGGCGAGGGTCTCGAAATGCGGCTTGGGGTCCATGGGGAGCCTCTTGCTTGCTTACTTGCCCTCTCCCGCTCCGCGAGAAGGAGGAACGATCACACTCCCGCGCGCTTGGCCGACAGGCCGGATGGGGAGAGCAGGACCTCGCGCTTGCCTTGGTGATTGGCGGGGCCGACGACTCGCTCGGTCTCCATCCGCTCCACCAGACGGGCGGCGCGGTTATAGCCGATCTGGAGCTGGCGCTGGATGAAGCTGACCGACACCTTGCCCTCGCGCACCACGAGGTTGACGGCCTGCATGTAGAGGTCGTCGCCGGTCGCGGCGGAACCGCCGTCCTCGTCTTCCACCGTGGCGGCTTCCTCTTCCTCCTCGGTGATGGCGGTGACGTAGTTGGGAGCGCCCTGGGCCTTCACATACTGGACGATCTCCTCGACCTCCGAATCGGAGACGAAGGGGCCGTGGACGCGGGTGATGCGGCCACCGCCCTGCATGTACAGCATGTCGCCCTGGCCCAGCAGCTGCTCCGCCCCGGCTTCGCCCAGGATGGTGCGGCTGTCGATCTTGCTGGTGACCTGGAAGCTGATGCGGGTCGGGAAATTCGCCTTGATGGTGCCGGTGATGACGTCGACCGACGGGCGCTGCGTCGCCATGATCAGATGGATGCCGGCGGCACGCGCCATCTGGGCCAGACGCTGGATCGCCGCCTCGATCTCCTTGCCGGCCACCAGCATCAGGTCGGCCATCTCGTCGACGATCACGACGATATAGGGCAGCGGCGTCGGTTCCGACGGGGTCAGGTCGAAGACATTCTCCGGCTCGCCCGGCGCCGGGGCGCGGCGGGGCATCTTCTCGCCGTTGGCGATCATCTCCGCCATGCGGGCGTTGTAGCCCTCGATGTTGCGGACGCCGAGCTTGGACATCGCCTCGTAACGGCTTTCCATCTCGCGCACGGCCCAGCGCAGGGCCACCACCGCCTTCTTGGGATCGGTGACGACGGGGGTCAGCAGATGTGGGATGCCGTCATAGACCGACAGCTCCAGCATCTTGGGGTCGACCATGATGAAGCGGCAGCGCTCCGGCGGCAGCCGGTAGAGCAGCGACAGGATCATCGTATTGATCGCAACCGACTTGCCCGAGCCGGTGGTGCCGGCGACCAGCAGGTGCGGCATGCGGGCGAGGTCGGCCACCACCGGCTCGCCGCTGATGTCCTTGCCGAGCGCGATGGCGAGCTGGGCCGTGGTGTTGCGGAAGGCGTCGTGGTCGAAGCTTTCGCGCAGGTAGACCATCTCGCGCACCGGGTTCGGCAGCTCGACGCCGATGACGCTGCGACCGGGGACGATGGCGATGCGGGCGGTGACCACGCTCATCGAGCGGGCGATGTCGTCGGTCAGGTTGATGACGGTCGCCGACTTGGTGCCGGGCGCCGGCTCGAATTCATAGAGTGTCACCACCGGGCCGGGGCGGACGTCCATGATCTCGCCGCGGACGCGGAAATTCTTCAGGACGGTTTCCAGCATCCGCGCGTTGCGGGCCAGCACCGACTCGTCATGCTGCTGCACCGGACGCGGCGGCGGGGTCTGCAGCAGCGAGACGGTTGGCAGCGAATAGACCGTGGGGTATTCCACCGGCTCCGGCGGCGTGGCGGGCACCGGCATGGCCGGCGCAGCGCCGGGAGTGGCGGCAGGCGCACAGGGAGCCGTGGCTTCCGCCACCGGGGTGGCCTCGCAGGGGGCAGGCGCCTCGGCCGGTTCGCGCGCCTCATAGGCCCATTCGACACCCGACAGGAAGGCAAAGCCGGCGACCACCGCCAGCGCCTCGTCCGACAGGTTGGTGGAATAGACGGTACCGGCGCGCGGCGTGCCGGGCAGAACCTCCACGTCCCACATCACGCGGCCGTCGGGGCGCGGGTTGGGGACGAGGTTGAACGGACGGCCGTTCAGCGCGCACCACAGATTGAACTCGTCGGCGGTCACCACGCCCGCCTGGGTGGGCGGGGCGGCGAGATGCGGCATACGCGGGGTCATGCCGAGGCTCCCGGCTTCTGAACGGTGAGGGGGATCGGGCCGGAGGAGGAGCCCGGTGCCGGTGCCGGGCCCGGGGAGTATATCGGCGTGCGCGCCGCCAGTTCGCGTGGCGTCATTTCGTAGGCGGCGACCAGCAGCTTGTCGATGCCGACCCCATCGCTGGACATCGGCAGCACCAGCCGTTCGAAGCTGCGGGTGCGCCCGCCGAAGACGGCGGTGTGGACGCGGGCGACGGGCAGCCGTTCGCGGCGCACCGTCTCATATTCCGGCTGAAGCAATGCCCGCTGTTCCGGCGGCAGATCGTCCAGCGTGGCACCCAGGCGCGACTGGCCGAAGGCGGCGGCCAGTGCCTTGCCATAATAGGAATAGACGAAGGTGCCGGCTTCCTCCCCGATCACCTCGAAGACGGCGATGTTGTCCTTCCACGGCCGGAGATCGGCCGGGGAGATGCTGCTGGGGACCGGCGGCCGGCCGGCGACGGATTTGGTGAGCCAGAATTCGAGCAGGCCGCTGAGAGACGGCGTCGCCAGCTCGGTTCTTTCCTTGGTCATGACAATCGCAGCTGGACGGGCGGCGCTCCTGCGGAATGACGCCGCCGGAGCTTTCAAGAGCCGCCCGAACCATACCCGCAAGGGCCGGTGTGGTGCAACCGCAAGGGCCAAGCCCGGCCGGGCGCCGCACCGCCCTTGTTTACCCGCGCTTCATCAGGCGGCGCAGGTGACGCCGGTCCCGCCCAGGCCGCAATAGCCGTTGGGATTCTTGGCGAGATACTGCTGGTGATAGCCTTCGGCGAAGTAGAAGGGCGGGGCCTCGCGGATCTCGGTGGTGATTGGACCATAGCCGGCCTGGGCCAGCCGCCCCTGATAGGCTGCCAGCGTCGCCTCCGCCGCCGCCTGCTGGGCGGGGCTGTGGGTGTAGACGGCTGAGCGATACTGGGTGCCGACGTCGTTGCCTTGGCGCATGCCCTGGGTCGGGTCGTGGGATTCCCAGAAGACGCGCAGCAGGTCCTCGACCTTCACCATCGCCGGGTCGTAGACAACGCGCACCACCTCGGTATGGCCGGTGCGGCCGGAGCAGACCTCTTCATAGGTCGGGTTCGGGGTATGCCCGCCCTGATAACCGACGGCGGTCACCCAGACACCGCTAACTTGCCAGAATTTGCGCTCCGCCCCCCAAAAGCAGCCAAGCCCGAGGTCGATGACCTCAAGCCCCGGCGGGTAGGGGCCGGTCAGGCGATGGCGGTTGACGTGATGCTGCTCGGGAACCGGGATCGGTTGGCTGCGGCCGGGCAGCGCCTCCTCCGGCGTCGGCAGCGTCGCCGGCTTGCGCAGAAAATGCCCCAGCATGGTCGGGTCTCCCATCATGACGGTCCGTTGGAGGGACCTCTTATGTCGGGTGGCGGCCGGGCCGCGGCAAGATGGCGCAGAGTGCGCGCAGGTGGAACGGGTGTGCCGGTGAACCTTCGGGCGGGTCCGCGCGTTTGATGCTCTGTCCCGCGAGGATTCTGAAAGAAGGAGAGCCTTCATGGCCAGTACCACCGACGAGCGCCTGATCCAGTCCCTGATCGACCATGGCCGCCGCAATGGCAACCGGCTGAGCGCCGAGGCGCTGGGTGGCATCCTGCCCGTCGATACCATGACGCCGGAGGAGACCGCCGCGGTGATCGAGCGGGTCGAGGCGGCCGGGGTCGAGGTCGAACTGGACGATTCCCGCCTGACGCAGGGCCGGCCCAACCCGGCATTGGCACGGCAGGCCGGCGACTATCGTCGCGGCGACGGCGTTGTCGACATGGCGAGTCCGGCGGCCCCTGCTGTGTCGGCCCCCGGTGCGATACCATCGCGTCATGGCTGGGCCGACGAGGTCGGCAGCGGCCATGGCGGCAACCACCATGGCGCCGCGCCGACCTGGACACGCAACGGAGTGGAAATGCTGCCGCTGGCGTCGGTCGCCCTGGTTGCGGTGGTGCTGATCGCAGCGCTCGGGTAATGGGCGTTACCCAGCGGCCAGGGCGTGGATGAGGATGGCGGCGGTGGCGGCGACGTTCAGCGACTGGACGCGCCCGCTGCCGGGGATGGTCAGCACCGCCTCGCAGGCCGCCAGCGTGGCCGGCGGGATGCCGTCCTCCTCGTTGCCCAGCACGACCGCCGGCGGCTTGGTATTCGCCTTGCCGCGCCAGCCCGTCAGCGCGCTGGCATCGACCGTCGGCCGGCTCTGGTCCAGTGCCGTCCCGAACACCCGATGGCTGGCGCGCAGCCGCTTGAGCAGGGCGGGCAGGGTGGGGGCACGCTCCAGCGTCACCCACTCGAAGCCGCCCTCCGCCACGCGGTAGGCTGCCTCCGACGGCATGGCCTGGCCGGGATGGTCGGAGACCAGGACGCGGGGCAGGCCGAAGAAGGCGGCGGTGCGCAGGATGGCGCCGAGATTGTGCGGGTTGCCGACGCCGTCCAGGATCAGCAGCGGCTCCGCCGTCCGGCGCGCCGTCTCGGTATCGAACAACGATAGTGTCCGCGGCGCCATCAGCGCCACCACCCCGCCGTGCAGAACGGTGCCGGCGACCTTCGCCAGCTCGTCGGCCTCCACCATGCGGTAGGGCTTTCTGGCCGCCGCCATCGCCTTGCAGTAGGCGCCCACCGCCGGTTTCAGCCGCTCGTCGAAGAACAGGCGCTCCACCCGCTCCGGCTCATGGGTGAACAGGGCGGACACGGCGGCCAGTCCGGCGACGCGGAACAGCTTGCGCGACTCGGTAGGCTCCGGAACGGACGGGGAGACGGGGGCGGCGGTCCGGGTGCGGGCACGGCTGGGATGGGGCGGGCGCCCGCGCGGAGGCATGGAGGTCCTGTCTGTCTGGTAAAGAGGTGGCGGCTTACAGCAGCTTCACCACCAGGAAGCCGCCGATCAGCGCCACCGCGAACACGCTGGTGACGAGCGTCAGCCGCTTTTCGATGAAGGCGCGGATCGGCGGACCGAAGAAATACAGCAGCGCCGCCACCAGATAGAAGCGGATCGACCGCGAGATGATCGAGGCGCCGATGAACACCCACAGCGGCAGGTGCGCCACGCCGGCGGTGATGGTCAGCAGCTTGTAGGGGATGGGCGTCATGCCCTTGATGATCAGGATCTCCGCCCCGTACTCGACGAAGGTGTGGCGCAGCTGCTCGAACTTGTCGGTCAGGTGATAGAAGTCGATCACCCAGCGGCCGATTGTCTCGTACAGGAAATAGCCGATCATGTAGCCGGCGATGCCGCCGACCACCGAGGCCAGCGTGCAGATCGTCGCCAGCTTCCACGCCGCCTTGCGGTTGGCGATGACCATCGGCACCAGCAGCAGGTCCGGCGGCAGCGGGAAGAAGGAGCTTTCGGCAAAGGACACCCCGGCCAGCCAGGCGGTCGAATCCTTCGACGCGGCCTTGGCCATGGTCCAGTCGTAAAGACGCTTCAGCATGAATGGGCCGTCCTTCGTCGCTGCCGTTGCGGTGCACGAGGCCTCTTTTAGGCGCGACGGTGCCGGTGCGCCAGTGCCCAATTCGACCGCCTCCGGACAGGGAGAACCCGTCCGGAGGCGTTAGCCCGTTCCAGTGGAGCCGGTTCAGGCGGCAGCAGCGCCTGAGGGTAGCGCGTTGGCGTTGGCAGTGGCGTTGACAGCTGGCACCGGCGCCGGAACCTTGCTCTTGCGCAGTTCGCCGCGCAGTCGCAGCAGGTTGGCGGCGGCGCAGAAGGCGTCCGATGCCATCGCGAAGGGCGACATCACCAGCGCGTTGTGGCTGACCCAGAAACCGCCGGCCACCAGCAGAAGAAGGCGCATGCGCACCGCGTCCGACTGCCAGCGTGCCAGCGTGGAGAAGGTGATGCCCAGGCTGGACAGCGCCGACGGCAGGCCGGACCAAGTGAACAGTGCGATGGCGGCGATGCCCGGCACGGTGGCGGCGAAGACCGCCGTCTGCCAGCGGCTGCGCCCTTCCGGCAGCGCTGCCAGAGCCTGCGCCACCACCAGCAGGCAAAGCGCCGCGGCGGTGTGCGCGCCCAGCAGCACATAGTGGGTGATGAACATCAGGTTGGTGGCGGCCTGCCCGGCCAGCAGGGCGCGGCGCTTCTTCATCAGCGGCCACAGGCACGAACCGGCGAAGGCGGCGCCGCCGAAAGCGTCGGCGGCGGTGATGGGCAGGGGAAGGGACAGCATGGCGGGGGATCGGCTCGGGCAAAGGCATGGCGGTGCGGAGCCACGACTGCGGTCCGTCCGGATGCCTGATGAGATCGGGAGAATGGGGTGTTGCCGTCCGGTCACGCTGGAGCCGAGCTGCAACAGAGCCATATGTAAGATGCCTTGCCGCGCCGCACCATCGGGCTTCCCGTCGCTCTGGGCTGCACCGCGCGCATGGAAGAAAAAACAGACGTCAGTGCTTGGGCAGGTTTTGGCTGCGACTTGCGGTGCCTGGCCCGATCAATTGACAACCAAACAGGCTGGACTCAGCCGGCCGGCGGCTCCGTCCCGGCGACCGGCTCTCCGCTCGTGTCGTCCTTCAGCACCTCCTCCAGCCAGCGCAGATGCGGTTCGGCGGCCTTTCGCGCCTCCTCCTGGGTCTGGCGGTAACGGGCGACGACCTCCTGGCCCAGCGGGGTCAGGCCGGCGCCGCCGCCTTCCCGCCCGCCGACGCTGGTGCGGATCACCGGCTCGCGGAAGGCGGTGTTCATGGTCTCTACCAGGAACCAGGCCCGGCGGAAGGTCATGTCCAGTGACCGTGCGGCGGCGGAGATCGAGCCGGTGCGGTCGATGGCCTCCAGCAGGGCGATCTTGCCGGGGCCTATGGCGCCCGACGGGTGCAGGAAACGGACACGAAGGTCGGCGGGCATGATGTTCCGATGTGAATCCGAAAAAGGATAGGAACAACCATGTGGGGGCTGCCACGCCGGTTCAAGCGACAAGTCGCGCAATAGGGGAAGCCACTGATGGAGTGCGCAATCGGTCGCACCCCTTCAGTGGCTCTCCAAGGCTTGTTCGCCGTCAGGCGTCAGTCTGCTCCGGCGGCCTCGGCGAGCCCCAGGAAGGCGGGCAGTTCGTGGGTGATGACGTAGGTGGGGATCGGCGCCAGGAAGTCGCGCATCCGGCCCTTCTCCATGAAGCGCTTGCGGAAGCGGGAGTGGGTGAACATCGTGCCCAGCTTCGGCACGATGCCGCCGGCGATATAGACGCCGCCACGCGCCCCCAGCGTCAGGGCAAGGTTCCCGGCCACGGTGCCCAGCATGGCGCAGAACATCTCAACCGCTTCGGCGCAATGGGGCTCGCTGCCGGCCAGGGCATTGTCCGCCACCTGTGCCGGGCTGAGGGCGGCCGGCTCCCGCCCGTCCAGGATCGACAGCGCGCCGTAGAGGTTGACGAGGCCCGGACCGGACAGCACCCGCTCGGACGAGACATGCTCGAAGCTCTTGCGCAGCTGGCCCAGAACGGCGCTCTCGCGGTCGCTGATCGGCGCCATGGTGACATGGCCGCCTTCGCCCGACAGTGCGGTCCAGCGGTTGTTGGCGCCGGGGACCAGCCCGGACACACCCAATCCGCTGCCCGGACCCAGCACGCCGACGACGGCGCCCGCCTGCGGCGCGCCCTCGCCGATCTGGCGCCGGTCCTCGTCGGCCAGACGCGGCACCGACAGGGCGACGGCGGTGAAGTCGTTGATGACGACCAGCCCGTCCAGCCCCAGGGCGTCCCGCACCCGGTTGACGGAGAACTGCCAGACCAGATTGGTCATGGCGATGTGGTCGCCGGTAACCGGCCCCGCCACCGCGAAGGCGCCGCGCCGCGGCCGGCCGGGAGCACCGACCGCCGCCAGCCCGACCGCCGACAGATAGGCGGTCGCCGCATCCTCGATCGAGGCGTAGTCGGCACAGCGCAGCACGCGGGTGTCGCGTACGATCCGGCCGTCGATCAGGCCGAAGCGCGCATTGGTGCCGCCGATGTCGGCGACCAGAATGGGGGCGGCAGTGGGAGCGGCGTTACCGGCGGTGCCGGGAATGGCGGAGGAGAGGTCGGCGGCCATGGATCCGGATCTGCGGTGGTGGTGGGTCGAGCGGATGCTCAGGTGACCGGAAAGTCATACGGTGCCCGGGTCAATGCGTCTACATAGCTTTCGCGCCAACAACTGATGTCCTGCCGCCGCAGGGTCTGCATCAGGGCCGCGTGGCGCTCCTTGCGCTCGCCCAGCGGCATGGTCAGCGCCCGTTGCAGCGCGTCGCCGACGCCCTCGATGTCGAACGGGTTCACGATCAGTGCCTCGCCCATCTCATGCGCGGCTCCGGCGAACTGGGACAGGACCAGCACGCCCGGATTGTCCGCGTCCTGGCAGGCGACATACTCCTTGGCGACCAGATTCATGCCGTCGCGCAGCGGTGTCACCAGCCCGACATTGGCCAAGCGGTAGAAGCCAGCCAGAACGCGCTGACCGAAGCTGCGGTTCAGATAGCGGATCGGCTGCCAGTCGAACTCGGCAAAACGGCCGTTGATCCGGCCGGCCATCTCCGACAACTCGCGGCGGATGGCGATGTATTCCGGTACATCCTCGCGCGAGGGCGGGGCGACCTGCAGGAAGGAGACGCGGTTGCAATGCTCCGGATAGCTTTCCAGGAGCTGTTCGAAGGCGGCGAAACGCTGGGGCAGTCCTTTGGAATAGTCGAGCCGGTCGACGCCGATGATCAGGCGGCGGCCCACCAGGCTTTCGCGCAACCGTTCCGCTTGGCGCGAGCGGCCGGCGGTGCGGGCCAGGCTTTCCAGCGCCGGGGTGTCGATGCTGATGGGAAACACCTTCGCCAGCAGAGTGCGGCCGAAGGCGCGGATCATCGCCGTGCCGTAGGCGCCGCGCTGTTCGACCGTTCCGTCGGTCTCGGTGCGGATGTAGTCGCAGAAGCTACGCAGGTCGGTGACGGTGTGGAAGCCGACCAGATCGTAGGCGCACAGCTCGCGAATCAGGTCGCGATGGTTGGGCAGGGCGGTCAGCAGCTCGGGCGGCGGGAAGGGCGTGTGCAGGAAGAAACCCATGCGCTGCGAACAGCCGCGGCGGCGCAGTTCGTCGCCGAAGGGGATCAGGTGATAATCGTGGACCCAGACCATGTCGTCGGGGCGCAGCAGCGGCTCCAGCTTGTCGGCGAAATAGGCGTTGACCCGCGAATAGCCATCGCGCGTACGGCGGTTCACCGAGATCAACCCCAGCCGGTAGTGGAACAGCGGCCATAAGGTCTGGTTGGCGAAGCCGTTGTAATACTCGTCATGGTCGCGGCGGCCGAGGTCGAGCGTGGCATAGGTCAGCTTGCCGGCGTCCGTCCGGGTCGGCTCCGCCTGCGAGTCGCCGTCGACGACCTTTCCGCTCCACCCGAACCAGATGCCGCCGGTCTTCTTCAACGCCGCCAGGATGGCGACGGCGAGACCGCCGGCGGCCTGCTTGCCCTCTTCCATCAGGGCCACCCGGTTGGATACGACGACGAGCCTGCTCACGATCTTCTTCTCCTTTTTGGCCGCCGGCCGGGCGTTCCGCAGTCCGCACTGGCAGGGCCGCCGTGGCGGACACCCGATATGGGACCACTGCGAAACGACCAAGGGCGGCCTTGGTTCCGAGCTGCCGCCGTCACGCTCAAGATAGCGGTCCGAAGGTCTGGCGCTTTTGTCCTTTTGGGCAGGTCCTGCTGCAAACGGTTATGCTGCATCGCAACAGAACCTGTCAGGGACTATCCGGTTCGCGATACCTCCTGCTTCGATTAACGCAATGTAATAAATGGGAAATTCTTTTTTGGCTTGAAGACGGGAGGCTGCGCGCTCATATTGTGCAGTGCGGCAACGGTCGCGCCTCGGCGTGGACGCTGGCGTAACGCACTTCTTGGGCGTTTCCTCCCTAGACTGAAGGCCGCGGGTTCGCCCGCGGCCCTTTTTTTGGCTTGATTGCACCTGCTGATCAGCTTGGGTGCGGCTGGTTCAGCGCGGACCCAGCCCATCGGGCGGCAGCAGGCCCAGCGTGTCGACCAGTTCGGTCATGTGGCGTGCCAGAGTGTCCAGATAGGGCAGGCGGGTCAGGGCCGCTTCGTCCATATAGAGGTCGCGGGCGATTTCGATCTGAAGCGTGTGGATGCCCTGGCGCGGCCGGCCATAATGGCGGGTGGTGTAGCCGCCGGCATAGGGATTGTTGCGGCTCACCGCGTAACCCAGTCCGCGCAGGTGATCCTCCGCCGCGTCGATCACCGCCGGGGCGCAGGCGTTGCCGAAACAGTCGCCCAGCACGATGTCGGGATGGGTGCCGCCGCGCCCGCCGCCCCGTCCGGTGGTGGTGACGCTGCCCGACGGCATGGAGTGGCAGTCGATCAGCAGCACGTGACCGAACGCGTCGCGGGTGGCGTCCACCAGCTGGCGCAGTGCGTTGTGATAGGGGGTGTAGCAGCGGTTGACGCGGTCCAGCGCCTCGGCGAAGCGCAGCTTGCCCTTATAGATGTCCTCGCCATTGGCGACCACGCGGGCGATGGTGCCGAGCCCCGCCGCCACCCGGGGCGAGCGGGTGTTGACATAGGCCGGCAGCGGATCGGCAAACATCTCCGGGTCCAGCTCGTACGCCTCGCGGTTCACGTCCAGGTAGGCGCGCGGGAACAAGGCGCGGATCAGCGGCACGCCGAATCCGGGAGCGAAGGCGAAAATTTCGTCGACGAAGCAGTCCTCCGACTTGCGCAACGCACGGGCATCCAGGCGGGACGAGGCCAGGAAGGCGGTGGAATAGGCGTTTCCGCTGTGTGGCGACGCCAGCACGAGCGGCAGCCTCTGGCTCTGCGGGGCCAGAACCTCGAAGGCCGGTGCGTTGGTCCGTGGGGCGTTGGCGGCCGGATCGGGACCGGCACCGGCGTCCCGTTGCGCGTCGAAGGAGGCATCCATGGTCGAATGATGTAATGGACACAGGCGCGTCTGTCACGGGACCGCCCGTTGCTCTGCGGCGGGCGGATAAAAAAAGCAGCTGGCGCGATGAAAGGGCTTGCACGTCCGCGCCTGGGTGGGTATACACCCGCCCACGCCGGACGGAACGACGCCAAGCGTTCCTCTGCCGGTCGCTACAGTGGGCGGTTAGCTCAGCGGGAGAGCACTACGTTGACATCGTAGGGGTCACTGGTTCAATCCCAGTACCGCCCACCATTCTGAAGGCCGCGAACCGAAACGGGTTCGCGGCCTTCGCCGTTTTGCGGCTGCCGCATCCCTTGGAAGGCTGCATATCTGAACTCTGCCTTTCCGGACCACAGCCCCTCGCCAGCCTCCTCCCTGCGCCGTACCATCCGGTCGGCAAACAAAGCATCGGGAGGAACTTCATGCCTGTCCGCACTCTGCGTCGCAGCGGCCGGAGCCTTGCCGCCGCCGTCGGCGCGGTTCTGGTCTCTGCCATCACCGCCCTTTCCACCACCGGAGCCCTAGCGCAGACCGCTCCATCGGCACCGGCCGCTGCGCAGCCTGCCGAAACATCCCGGCTGGATGCCGTTCTGTTTGCCGGCACGCTGCGTGTCGGCACCACCGGCGACTACAAGCCCTTCACCTACCTGAACCCCCAGACCCAGAAATTCGAGGGGATGGACATCGACCTCGCCGAAGCCATGGGCAAGGCGCTGGGCGTGAAGGTGGAGTTCGTGAAGACCAGTTGGGGCACCCTGCTGCCCGATCTGCTGGCGGACAAGTACGACATCGCCGTCGGCGGTGTTTCCGTGACGCTGGAGCGGCAGAAGAAGGCGCTGTTCTCCGATCCGCTGATGCGCGACGGCAAGACGCCGATCACCCGCTGCGAGAACAAGGACCGCTTCCAGACGGTTGCCGACATCGACAAGCCCGGCGTCCGCCTGATCGTCAATCCCGGCGGCACCAACGAGAAGTTCGCCCGCGCCAACATCCGCACCGCACAGATCGAGGTGCATCCCGACAACGTCACCATCTTCGACCAGATCGTCGCCGGCAAGGCCGACCTGATGATCACCGACGCGGTGGAGACGCGGCTTCAGCAGAAACTGCACCCGGAACTGTGCGCCGTTCATCCGGACCAGCCCTTCGACTTCTCGGAGAAGGCCTTCCTCCTGCCGCGTGACGTTGTGCTGAAGCTGTGGGTCGACCAGTGGCTGCACCAGACCGTCGCGACCGGGCAGTATCAGGCGGTGTTCGATCGCTGGCTGAAGTAGGGACCCTGTAGTTATGGGGTGCCGTCGCGCCGTCCACATGCGCGGCGGCATTTTCATGTATGCCAGAAGCACGGCGCAAAAACATCAAGGGCCCGGCGAGTAATCACCGGGCCCTTGATCAATTTGGTGGAGCCAAGGAGGATCGAACTCCTGACCTCTACAATGCCATTGTAGCGCTCTCCCAGCTGAGCTATGGCCCCTTTAACTCTGGGGGCCGGTCGTTTCCGTCCGGCCTTGGTGGAGCGGGATAATAGTCAGGCGGCGGAGTGATGCAAGCGGAAAATTCGTCCTTTCGCGCTTTTTTTCACCACTCCGCCGACCCTACCGCCCTCACCGGAAAGCAGTCACCGGAAAGGGCGCCGGTCAGCGCTCCTCCTCGTCCTCGCCCTCGACGTCGACGACCTCGTCCATATCGTCCTCGCCCAGTTCGGACGTGTCCTCGATCAGGACGTCGTCCTCATCCTCGGCGGCGTCATCGGCTTCCTCGATGTCATCGACGGACATGTCGTCCTCGACATCCTCGAGTTCCGGAGTCTCGGCCTCGGTCTCGGCCTCCTCCTCGTCCTCCGCCACGACCGCCACCTTCTTGGTGTCGTCGGCCGGGGCCGGACGGGCCTTGCGGGACTTCAGCAGAGCCTCGGGATCGAACTGCGCGCCACAGCTCGGGCAGACCGGCGGGTCCTTGCGCATGTCATAGTAACGAGCGCCACAGCTCGGGCAGATGCGCTTGACGCCCCATTCGGGTTTGGCCACGCCACGTCCTCCGTCACAAAAATCAGGGGGGTTCTCAAGAGGCGCCCTTTGCCACGCCCCGCGGCGCTTGTCAAAAAAAAGATGAGACGGACCGTCGCCCGCAGGGTCGGAGGACCTGACGAACAGGTTGGGGGAAAGAGGTATCCCGCCCGGGCAGGGGTTGCCTTTACACGGCGTTAACCATAACTCGCTAGAACGGACCTGCACACCGTGCAACTCCTCCATTTGGTTTCCTCCTTGAACTCGGGGCCGCCTTCGGGCGGCCTCTTTTCATTTGTGCATCGCACAGGTCCGGGAGGGGACGGAAGGAGGTCCATCCTCTCGCATCGGGGCGGGGGCTGTGATAGGAACGGCGGCCACAACCGCTTTCCGTTCCGATCCGAAGGACCCGTCCCATGACGCACGCAAGGCCGCTGCGCTCCACCACCACCGGCGCGATCCGGGGCAGCATCCGTGTGCCCGGCGACAAGTCGATCTCGCACCGGTCGCTGATGCTGGGCGCCATCGCCGTGGGCGAGACGGTGATCCACGGCCTGCTGGAGGGCGAGGATGTGCTGCACACCGCGGCGGCCATGCGCCTTCTGGGGGCCGAGGCGGAGCGCGAAGACAACGGCCAGGGGAGCGGCGTCTGGCGCGTGCGCGGTGTCGGGCTGGGCGCGTTGCAGGAGCCGGCCCAGGTGCTGGACATGGGCAACAGCGGCACCGCCGCCCGCCTGCTGATGGGGCTGGTCGCCGGCCATCCGATCACCTGCGTCTTCACTGGCGATGCTTCGCTGAACAAGCGCCCCATGGCCCGCGTCACCAAGCCGTTGGAGGAGATGGGCGCCCGCTTCGTCGGCCGCTCCGGCGGGCGGCTACCCTTGAGCGTGGTCGGCAGCGGCGATCTGGTCCCGATCACCTACCGCCTGCCGGTGGCGTCGGCCCAGGTGAAGTCGGCGATCCTGCTGGCCGGCCTGAACACCGCCGGCGCCACCACGGTGATCGAGGCGGAGCCGACCCGCGACCACACCGAGTTGATGCTGCGCCATTTCGGTGCCACCGTGACGACCGAGCGGCTTGAGGATGGGGCGCTGGCCGTCACCGTTACCGGTCAGCCGGAACTGACCGGCCGCACCATCCATGTGCCGGCCGATCCCAGCAGCGCCGCCTTCCCGGCGGTTGCCGCCTTGCTGCGGCCGGGCTCGGAGCTGCTGCTGAGCGACGTCGGCATGAACCCGCGCCGCACCGGCCTCTACGACACGCTGGTGGAGATGGGAGCCGACATCGCCTTCGAGAACCGCCGCGACCAGGCGGGCGAGCCGGTGGCCGACCTGCGGGTTCGCCACAGCGCCCTGAAGGGCATAGTGGTGCCGGCGGACCGCGCGCCGAGCATGATCGACGAGTATCCGGTCCTGGCCGCCGCCGCCGCCTGCGCCGAGGGCACCACGGTGATGCTGGGCCTGAAGGAGCTGCGGGTGAAGGAGAGCGACCGCCTCGCCATGGTGGCGGAGGGGCTGACCCGCTGCGGCGTGTCGGTGGAGGTCGGGGCCGACGACAGCCTGACGGTGCACGGCACCGGCAAGCCGCCGAAGGGCGGCGCCACCGTCCTCACCGCCATGGACCACCGCATCGCCATGAGCTTCCTGGTTCTGGGCATGGCGACCGAACAGCCGGTGTCGGTCGATGACGGCGCCTTCATCGACACCAGCTTCCCCGGCTTCGTCGGGCTGATGAACGGGCTCGGCGCCGCGATCGTGGAGGCGTGAGGCGATGACGCAGCCGCTTTCCAACCAGCCGGCTCCCGCCGGAAGCGTGGTCGTTGCCATCGACGGCCCGGCCGCCAGCGGCAAGGGCACCCTGTCGCAGCGCATCGCCGACGCCTTCGGCTTCGCCCATCTCGACACCGGCGTGCTGTATCGCGCGGTCGGCGTCTCGGTCCTGCGGGCCGGCGGCGACCCGGCCGACAATGCGGCGGCGGCGCGCGCGGCCTACGAGCTGCACCCTGAACACCCGATCCTGCAGGAGGTGGCGCTGCGCACCGACGAAGCGGCCCAGGCGGCCAGCAAGGTGGCGGCGGTGCCGGAGGTGCGGGCGGCGCTGCTCGACTTCCAGCGGCGTTTCGCCGCCCATCCGCCGGGCGGCGCACCGGGGGCGGTTCTGGACGGGCGCGACATCGGAACGGTGGTCTGCCCCGATGCCCAGGCCAAACTGTTCATTACCGCTTCGGTGGAGGTCAGGGCCGAACGGCGACTCAAGGAGTTGCAGAGACGGGGGATTCCGGCTATATCCTCCGATGTCCTGGAGGACATGAAGGCTCGTGATGCGCGCGACAGCCAGAGAGCGGTGGCCCCGCTCCGTCCGGCTGTCGACGCTTTTGTGCTTGATACGTCCGCTCTCGATGCCGATCAGGTGTTCTCGATGGCGGTCGCCCACATCGGTTCGAAAACCGGTCTGAAGCCCACGGCGTAGCATCGCCGCTTCCGACCTCCGTTGACGGGCCGCCGGTGGCGGCGCGAACGGGTCCGACTCCCTCCATGGAAAACCATCAACCAAGTCGCCGGGCGTGGTGCCCGGCGCGGCGGTTCGGTCGAGGTCCCACCCGTTTTGCCGCGGGAGGGACCGGAACGGGGCCGCTTTCGCGCCACCTTTAGGAGTTTCAATGGCACAGTCACTGGCCCGCACGGTCGAAAAGGAAAGCTTCGCGTCTCTGCTTGAAGAGTCGCTGGGCGCGGCCGAGTCGCTCGAAGGTACGGTCGTCAAGGGACGCGTCGTCGCCGTCGAGAACGACATGGTCACCATCGACGTCGGTCTGAAGTCGGAAGGCCGCGTCGCGCTGAAGGAATTCGCCGTTGCCGGCCAGCCGCCCGAGCTGAAGGCGGGCGACACCGTCGAGGTCTACCTCGAGCGGATGGAAGACAAGAACGGCGAGGCGATGCTGAGCCGTGAGAAGGCGAAGCGCGAAGAGGCCTGGGCCCTGCTGGAGAAGTCGTTCAACGACCAGACCCGCGTCACCGGCGTCATCTTCGGCCGCGTCAAGGGTGGCTTCACGGTCGACCTGTCGGGTGCCGTCGCCTTCCTGCCGGGTTCGCAGGTCGACATCCGTCCGGTCCGCGACATCTCCCCGCTGCTGGGCACCCCGCAGCCGTTCCAGATCCTGAAGATGGACCGCTCGCGCGGCAACATCGTCGTGTCGCGCCGCGCCGTGCTCGAAGAGAGCCGCGCGGAGGCCCGTTCGGAACTGGTGGCCAACCTCAAGGAAGGCCAGATCCTCCAGGGCGTCGTCAAGAACATCACCGACTACGGTGCGTTCGTCGACCTGGGCGGCGTCGATGGCCTGCTGCACGTCACCGACATCGCGTGGCGTCGCATCAACCATCCGTCGGAAGCCCTGCAGATCGGCCAGACCGTCACGGTCCAGGTCATCCGCTTCAACCCGGAAACCCAGCGCATCAGCCTGGGCATGAAGCAGCTCGAAGCCGACCCGTGGGAAGGCGTCGAGGCCAAGTACCCGGTCGGCGCGAAGTTCAAGGGCCGCGTCACCAACATCACCGACTACGGCGCCTTCGTGGAGCTGGAGCCGGGGATCGAGGGCCTGGTCCACGTTTCGGAAATGTCCTGGACCAAGAAGAACGTCCATCCGGGCAAGATCGTGTCGACTTCGCAGGAAGTCGAGGTCATGGTCCTGGACGTCGATCCGCAGAAGCGCCGCATCAGCCTCGGCCTGAAGCAGTGCCTGGACAACCCGTGGGAAACCTTCACCGACAAGTTCGGTCCGGGCACCGAGCTGGAAGGCGAAGTCAAGAACATCACCGAGTTCGGTCTGTTCGTCGGTCTGCCGGGCGACATCGACGGCATGGTCCACATGTCCGATCTCGACTGGAACAAGTCGGGTGAAGAGGCGATCGCCGAGTACAAGAAGGGCGACCGCGTCAAGGTCAAGGTTCTCGACGTCGACGTCGAGAAGGAGCGCATCAGCCTGGGCATCAAGCAGCTGGCGAACGACCCGTTCGAGGCTGCCACCGCCGGTCTGAAGAAGAACGAGGTCGTGACCTGCACCGTGACGCAGGTGACGGACGGCGGCATCGAAGTGTCCGTCGGCGAGGGCTATACCGGCTTCATCCGCAAGTCGGACCTGTCCCGCGACCGTTCCGAACAGCGCCCGGACCGTTTCGCCGTCGGCGAGAAGGTCGACGCCAAGGTCACCCAGATCGACCGCGCTTCCCGCCGCATCTCGCTGTCCATCAAGGCCCGCGAGATGGAGGAAGAGAAGCAGGCGATGGCCGAGTTCGGTTCCTCCGACTCGGGCGCCTCGCTGGGCGACATCCTGGGCGCCGCTCTGAAGCGCAAGCAGCAGAACGACGAGTGATCGTCTGATGTCGTTCTCCCTCACGGCGACGTGGGGGAGGGGGGCTTCGTGATCTCCCGGAAGGGTAAGAGAAAGGCCGCGTCCCGCTTGGGGCGCGGCCTTTCTCGTTCCTCCCTTTCGCTAATGCCGTCGCGGCTCCGGGCTGCGGGTCAGGGAGGTGATGCTGTCGTCGTAGCGGAACGCCGGCATGTCGCGGACGCTGGCGGCGGTCACCTCGCGCAGATGGATCGCTTCGGTGCGGGTGCGCAGGTCGGCCAGGGTCAGGTCGGCCGCGATATCTTTGCCGCCGAAGCCCAGTAGGCCGCCCGAATGGATGACGATGTATTGAGCCTCGCCCTTGTCGTCGAGGATCACGTCGGTGACGGTACCGATCTTCGATCCGTCGGCACCGAAGACGGTGCGATTCATCAACTGGTCGACGCTGGGGGCGGTCTTGCGTTCCACCACCGCACCGAAGGCCGGAGTCGAACCGTCGATGATGACGGTCTGGGCTATGGCTCTCGGCGGAGTCGCCATACCGACCAGCAGTGCCAGCGTGGGCAGCGTGACCCACATCTTGTGGGTGATCTTCAGCATGGGTGCCTCTCCTCCCCCCAAGGGTCGCGTGGAGTTGCATGGGATCCACCTTGGCTCTACGCGTCAACCGGACGAGCGTGAAATAGTTGCGTGATGGCCGCCCTTGCCCCCTTCCGTGTCGATCCTCTCGGGGCGGCGGCGGCGACTCGGGGATGCCGCCGGCCCGATTTTTCGAGTCGGCCCTTGATTCTGCGAGCTTCCGCCGAGTCGGTCCGTGGCGAATCGGTGGTGGGTACAACGGTGCATAGGCAACAAGATGTTGATTTTCACCGTAACGAAGGACTGGCGGCCGGCTGCGTTTTGCGCTCTAATCGGGACGTGGCGCCGTCCGGTCAGGCATCGGCGGTGATCTGAGTGCCTACAGTTTGTGCCTCAAGGCCGCGATGCGGTCCGCCACCGCCCCCCGAAAAAATTGCTTGGCAGGCGGGAACAGGATCCCCGGTCACGGGTTGAAACCACAAGATCAAGGTTTTGAGGGGTTCGGCGATGTCAACCACAATATCTAGAAGAGTGGGGCTTGCCTGCCCCGGTCGCGCTGGCTAGGATGCCGCCCACGTGACCCGGCCGGCCCCTTGCGGCGGCCCCGGTCGGCAGCACAGCGGCGACGGCGGACAGCCGGGCATCGAGCCCCCTGTTTGTACGGCGCCATCTGCGTTGCCGGGCCGGACGGCGGATTGAGTCCGTCGGCTGCTTCGGATCGGGACGGGTCGCACCACATTTCCATTCGAGCGCGCCGTGGCGCGCTCCAAGCAGGGGACAGTCTCATCATGCGGATCGAGCGTCGTTTCACGCACGAAGGTCAGGACGCCTACGCCAGCCTCGGCTTCCGCCAGGCGACCAGCGAGATCCGCAACCCGGACGGGACGATCGTCTTCCAGCAGACCGGCATCGAGGTGCCGGACAACTTCTCGCAGGTCGCCAGCGACATCCTGGCCCAGAAATATTTCCGCAAGGCCGGCGTGCCCGCCGCGCTCCGCGCCGTGGAGGAGAATACCGTCCCGTCCTGGCTGTGGCGCAAGGAAGCGGACCAGGAGAAGCTGGCCGCCCTGCCGAAGGAGAAGCGCTTCGTCGGTGAAAGCTCGGCCCGCCAGGTCTTCGACCGTCTGGCCGGCACCTGGACCTATTGGGGCTGGAAGGGCGGTTATTTCGACGGCGAGGCCGACGCCCGCGCGTTCTTCGACGAGATGCGCTTCATGCTGGCCGCCCAGATGGCGGCCCCGAACAGCCCGCAGTGGTTCAACACCGGCCTGCACTGGGCCTACGGCATCGACGGTCCGAGCCAGGGCCACTTCTACGTCGATTTCAAGACCGGCCTGCTGACCTCGTCCGCCTCGGCCTACGAGCATCCCCAGCCGCACGCCTGCTTCATCCAGTCCGTCGCCGACGACCTCGTCAACGAAGGCGGCATCATGGACCTATGGGTGCGTGAGGCCCGCCTGTTCAAGTACGGCTCGGGCACCGGCTCCAACTTCTCCAAGCTGCGCGGCGAGGGCGAGAAGCTGGCCGGCGGCGGCAAGTCGTCGGGCCTGATGAGCTTTCTGAAGATCGGTGATCGCGCTGCCGGCGCCATCAAGTCGGGCGGCACCACCCGTCGCGCTGCCAAGATGGTCACGGTGGACATGGACCACCCGGACATCGAAGGCTACATCGACTGGAAGGTGAACGAGGAGCAGAAGGTCGCCGCGCTCGTGACCGGCTCCAAGATCTGCCAGAAGCACCTGACTTCGGTGATGGCGGCCGCCCAGTCGGGCCTGGACCCGAAGGAGAACAAGGAGCTCAAGAAGGCGATCCTCGCCGCCCGCAAGGATCAGGTGTCGGAGAACTACATCCAGCGCGTGATCCAGTTCGCCGGCCAGGGCTTCACCTCGATCGAGTTCAAGACCTACAACACCGACTGGGATTCGGAAGCCTACCTGACGGTCTCCGGCCAGAACTCCAACAACTCCGTGCGCATCTCCAACGAGTTCGTGCAGGCGGTGCTGGACGATGCCGACTGGAATCTGATCGGCCGCACCAATGGCAAGGTGGTGAAGACCGTCCGCGCCCGCGACCTGTGGGACAAGGTCGGGTATGCCGCCTGGGCTTGCGCCGATCCGGGCGTGCAGTTCGACAGCACCATCAACGAGTGGCACACCTGTCCGGCCTCGGGGCGCATCAACGCCTCGAACCCGTGCTCGGAGTACATGTTCCTCGACGACACCGCCTGCAATCTGGCGTCACTGAACCTGATGTCGTTCCGTCTGAAGGACGGTTCCTTCGACGTCGAGGCGTTCGAGCATGCCTGCCGGCTGTGGACCATCGTGCTGGAAATCTCCGTGCTGATGGCGCAGTTCCCGTCGAAGGAAATCGCCCAGCTCTCCTACGAGTTCCGCACGCTGGGCCTGGGCTTCGCCAACCTCGGCGGCCTGCTGATGGCGTCGGGCCTGTCCTACGACTCGGACGAGGGCCGCGCCTATTGCGCCGGCATCTCCGCCGTCATGACCGGCGTCGCCTATGCCACCTCGGCCGAGATGGCGCAGGAGCTGGGCACCTTCCCGGGCTTCGAGGCCAACCGCGACCACATGCTGCGGGTCATCCGCAACCATCGCCGCGCCGCCAACGGCGAGATGAACGGCTATGAAGGCTTGGCGGTCGAGCCTGTGCCCTTCGTTGCCGACCTCTGCCCCGACCAGGAGCTGGCTCTGGCCGCCGTCCGCGTGTGGGACGAGGCGCTGGAACTGGGCGAGGCCCACGGCTTCCGCAACGCCCAGGCCACCGTGGTCGCCCCGACCGGCACCATCGGTCTGGTGATGGACTGCGACACCACCGGCATCGAGCCGGACTTCGCCCTGGTGAAGTTCAAGAAGCTGGCCGGCGGCGGCTACTTCAAGATCGTCAACCGGCTGGTGCCGGAGGCGCTGAAGACGCTCGGCTACACTCCGGACCAGATCGAGGAGATCGCGCTCTACGCTGTCGGCCACGGCACGCTGAAGAACGCCCCGGGTGTGAACCACGAGTCGCTGAAGGCCAAGGGCTTCACCGACGAGCTGCTGGAGCGTCTGGAAGGCAACCTGACCACCGCCTTCGACATCAAGTTCGTCTTCAACCGCTGGACCATCGGCGCCGACTTCTGCACCCAGACGCTGGGCATCCCGGCCGAGACGCTGGACGCCCCGGGCTTCGACCTGCTGAGCCACATCGGCTTCACCAAGGCGCAGATCGAGGCGGCGAACACCTTCTGCTGCGGCGCCATGACGCTGGAGGGCGCTCCCTTCCTGAAGGACGAGCATCTGCCGGTGTTCGACTGTGCCAACCCCTGCGGCCGCATCGGCAAGCGCTTCCTGTCCTGGGAATCGCACATCACGATGATGGCGGCGGCGCAGCCCTTCATCTCCGGCGCCATCTCCAAGACCATCAACATGCCGAACTCGGCGACGGTCGACGAGTGCAAGGACGCCTATCTGATGTCCTGGCGCCTGGGCCTGAAGGCCAACGCGCTGTACCGCGACGGCTCCAAGCTGAGTCAGCCGCTGCAGGCCGCCCTGCTCGACGACGAGGAGGATGGCGAGGCGGTCGAGGCGGTGATCGAGGCGCCGGCTGCCGTCCGTGCCCAGATGGTCACCGAGCGCATCGTCGAGAAGGTGATCGAGCGGGTGGTGGAGCGGAAGAGCAGCTCGCGCGAGCGTCTGCCGCACCGCCGCAAGGGCTACACCCAGAAGGCCAATGTCGGCGGCCACAAGGTGTATCTGCGCACCGGCGAGTATGAGGACGGCCGTCTGGGCGAGATCTTCATCGATATGCACAAGGAAGGCGCCGCCTTCCGGTCGCTGATGAACAACTTCGCCATCGCAGTGTCGATCGGCCTGCAATATGGCGTGCCGCTGGAGGAGTTCGTGGAGGCTTTCACCTTCACGCGCTTCGAGCCGTCGGGCATGGTGACCGGCAACGACACCATCAAGATGGCGACCTCGGTCATCGACTACATCTTCCGCGAGATCGCCATTTCCTACCTGAACCGCACCGATCTGGCGCACGCCACACCGGAGGATCTGGTGCCCTTCACGGTGGGCAGCGGCGACAAGCAGGGCGACCTGCCGGATACCCAGGTGCAGCCGTCCGACATCGTCCGCCGCATCGCGTCGACCGGCTATGTCCGCAACAACCTGCGCGTCCTGCATGGTGGCCAGACCCAGCGTGCCAGCGCGGCGGCTGCCTTCGCCGCCACCGGCACCGACACAGCGGCCGTCAGCGTCACCGCCTCGGCCGGTACGCAGGTCTCCGCCCAGGCGGCCATGTCAGCCAGCCCGGCAGTCGCCGCCGCCACCGCCCAGGGCCATGTCGCCGCCACCGCGGCCACCGGCACGGCCTATGGTGGCAGCACCAGTGACCAGCGCTTCGACCGCATCCGCGAGGCACGCGCCCGCGGTTACGAGGGCGATCCCTGCGGCGAGTGCGGCAACATGACGCTTGTCCGCAATGGCACCTGCCTGAAGTGCGACAGCTGTGGATCGACCACCGGTTGCAGCTGATCCGGCAGACCGTGTTCCGTCCGGGATACGACGGGGGGACGAACTGAGGAAGGGGAGGGAGCAGGAGACTGCTTCCTCCCTTTTCTTTGCATACGATTGGTTTCTTTGGGTGCGAATTAGAACCATTCTTGTATGACTGCAATGGGGCGGGCGGAGCGTTACGAGCCTTGACCGTGCAGCGTGTGCTCATGTTAGCTGACTCTCCCGGGGGCGCCGGCGCGGCGTTTCCGAAGTATGTCCGGAGGGATCAGGGTCATGGATTCGGCCGGGACCGCGCTGGACGACCGTCTGCCGTCCGATCGCCTGTTGCGGGCGACCGCCGCGCACTGGAGCGCGGCCTTGGTCTGGATGTCGGCGGACGGAACCATCGTCGGTGCCAATCCCGGTTTCGCCCGACTTGCCGGTGTTCCGCTGGAGGCGCTGGTCGGCCGCTCTCTGTCCGGCCTGCTTGATCTCGGCGGGCGCGACTGGCAGGCGGTTTGGGACGGAGCGCGGGGCGATCATCTGCCCCCCGGTACCGGCAGCCTGCGTGTTCCCCGTCGCGATCCTGTTCCGGTCGATCTGCGCTGGCAGCATCTGACCGACGGCGATGATGTCCTGCTCCTTTGCGAGATGCGCGACTTCGACGAGCGCGAGCGGGCGGAGGCGGTGGCCCGCCTGCAACAGAATGTTCTGGAGTTGGTGGCGGCCGGACGGTCGTTGAAACAGGTTCTGGATTTCCTTTGCCGGCAGGTGGAGGCCTGCGCGCCGGAGGTCGCCTGTTCGGTGATGCTGCGCGACGACGAGAACCGCATGCGGGTGGCCGCCGCCCCATCATTGCCGGCCGTCTATGCCAGCGCCATCGACGGGCTGGCCATCGGCCCCGACGTCGGCTGCTGCGGCAGCGCGATGAGCCGGGGCGAAGCGGTGATGTCCGTCGATATTGCCGAAGATCCGCGCTGGGCTCCCTATCGCGAGGTGCCGCTGGCCAATGGGCTGGCCGCCTGCTGGTCCAATCCGATCAAGGGGCGGGACGCCCGGATGCTGGGCAGCTTCGCACTCTATTACCGCGAGCCGCGTTCCGCCGCCCCCTTCCACCGCCGACTGGTGGAGGCCTGCGTGCATCTGTGCGCGCTCGCCATCGAACATGACCGGGCGCGGGCCGAGATCAACCGGCTGGCCTATTTCGATACCCTAACCGGCCTGCCCAACCGCCAGCTTCTGGCTGACCGTGCCACTGCGGCGCTGGCACTGGCCGGGAGGACACGGCAGCCGGTGACGCTGATGTTCCTGGACATCGACCGCTTCAAGACCGTCAATGATTCGCTCGGCCATGCGGTGGGCGACCAACTGCTGGTGGAGGTGGCGACCCGGCTGAAACAGCTGTTCATCGAAGGCGATACGCTGGCCCGGCTGGGCGGTGATGAGTTCGTCGCCCTCCTGCCGGGATGTGATGCCGCACACGCTTCGCTGCTGGCCGAGCGGGTGCTGGCCACCCTGTCGGTGCCGATGACGGTGGCCGACCTGACGCTGACCCCGACAGCCAGCATCGGCATCGCCGTTCATCCCAACGACGGCATGGATTTCGACACGCTGTTGCGCCAGGCCGACGCGGCGATGTACCGGGCCAAGCAGGCCGGCCGCAACCGCTGTCACTTCTTCCGCCGCGACATGAACGAACAGGCGGTGCGCCGGCTGGAGATGGAGGCGGCGCTGCGCGAGGCGCTGGACCGGCAGGAGGCCGGCTGTCCGGACGGCGATGCGCCGTTCGAGCTGTATTACCAGCCGCAGGTGCGGCTGAAGCCGAACTGCCTGTACCGGGTGGAGGCGCTGATCCGCTGGACCCACCCGCGCTGGGGGGCGGTGTCGCCGGTCGAATTCGTGCCGTTGGCCGAGGAGTGCGGGCTGATCGACCGGCTGGACAGCTGGGTGTTGCAGACCGCGGTGGCGCAGCTCGGCTGCTGGCGCGCGACGGGGGTGCCGGTGCCGGGAATGGCGGTGAATGTCTCCGCCGTCCGCTTCGCCCGCGGCGACCTGCCGGATCAGGTCCGCGCCGCGTTGGCCACCAACGGCATTCCGGCCAACGACCTGACGCTGGAGATCACCGAACGGCTGATGATGACGGAGGAGGTCGGCGTCCATGACGCGCTCGACGCCCTGCACGCACTGGGTGTCACCCTGTCGATCGACGATTTCGGCACCGGCTATTCGTCCTTGAGTTATCTGAAGCGCTTTCCCGTCGGCGAACTGAAGATCGACCGCAGCTTCGTCAAGGAGTTGGACATCGACGCCGCCAACCGGCCGCTCGTCCGCGCCATCATCCAGATTGGCGAGTCGCTGGGCCTGACCGTCGTCGCCGAAGGGGTCGAGCGTGAAGCCCAGCACCGTATGCTGGAAGCGGAGGGCTGCGCCATCGGCCAGGGCTATCTTTTTGCCCGACCGATGCCGGCGGCGGCGCTGGCCGACTGGCTGGCAGGGGAGGGCAAGCAGTGGGTCGAGTGTCCGGCCGCAGCCTGTTTCAGCATCTGAAACATTTGCAGGGGAAACGGTCCGGTTTTTCTTTGGATTTACGGGGTACTTCGGGCGTAATTCACGCTTCGAATCGGTGTTATGCGGATCCGCCGGAGTAATGGGGATCCGGGCAAGGATCCGGGCAATACGATATAGTCGCAACGCTCCTTTGCTGGCGAAGCACAGGTCATCCTGTTCTAGACCACGCGACTGTCTTGTGTCCCAACGTTTGGGGCGATAGAAGGTCCACTCAGCGGCATGTGCGGTCAAGCAAACTGACCACGGTGTTTCGCTGAGCGGAAAAGACCCGCCCGGTGGATCGCCCGTGGAGCACAAGGGGAGCACCCGCATGCCGGACGACCATGGGGCGAGAGGAAATCCGCGATGGCGAGCCAGGGTGAATCCAAGTGGGTCTACAGCTTCGGGGCCGGTGCCACCGAAGGACGGGCCGATATGAAGAACCTGCTGGGCGGCAAGGGCGCCAATCTGGCCGAGATGGCCAATCTTGGCCTGCCCGTTCCGCCGGGCTTCACGATCACCACCGAGCTGTGCACCTATTTCTACGCCAACGGCCGCTCCTATCCGCCGGAGCTGACGGCGCAGGTGAATGCCGCCATCGCGCGGCTGGAACAGGCGATGGACGCCAAGTTCGGCGACCCGGTCAACCCGCTGCTGGTGTCGGTCCGTTCCGGCGCCCGCGCGTCGATGCCCGGCATGATGGACACCGTCCTGAACCTGGGCCTGAACGACGCCACCGCCGCCGGCCTCGCCAAGCGGTCGGGTGACGGCCGCTTCGCCTACGACAGCTACCGCCGCTTCATCCAGATGTACTCCAACGTCGTGCTCGACGTTGAGCATCACCATTTCGAGGACATCCTCGACAACCACAAGCGCGACAAGTCCTACAACCTCGACACCGACCTGTCGGCCGAGGATTGGCAGGCGGTGATCGAGGACTACAAGAAGGCGGTCGAGCGCGAGCTGGGCAAGCCCTTCCCGCAGGATGTGCAGGAGCAGCTGTGGGGCGCCATCGGCGCCGTCTTCGGCTCCTGGATGAACGCCCGCGCCATCACCTACCGCAAGCTGCACGACATTCCGGCCGATTGGGGCACCGCGGTCAACGTGCAGTGCATGGTCTTCGGCAACATGGGCAACGACTGCGCCACCGGCGTGGCCTTCACCCGCAACCCGTCGACCGGCGAGAACGCCTTCTACGGCGAGTATCTGGTCAACGCCCAGGGTGAGGACGTCGTCGCCGGCATCCGCACGCCGCAGCATCTGACCGTCGCCGGCAAGATCGCCAACAAGTCCGACCTCCCCGCCATGGAGGAGGTGATGCCGGAGGTGTTCAACCAGCTGAACGAGGTCCGCCTCACGCTGGAGAAGCACTACCGCGACATGCAGGACATCGAGTTCACCGTCCAGCAGAACAAGCTGTTCATGCTGCAGACCCGCAACGGCAAGCGCACGGCGCCTGCGGCGCTGAAGATCGCCGTCGATCTGGCGAACGAGGGCGTCATTGACCGCAACGAGGCGGTCCGCCGCATCGATCCGGCCTCGCTCGACCAGCTGCTGCACCCGACGCTGGACCCCAAGGCCGACCGCAAGGTCATCGCCAAGGGCCTGCCGGCCTCCCCCGGTGCGGCGTCCGGCAAGGTGGTGTTCACCGCCGATGAGGCCGAGCAGATGGCCGGCAAGGGCGAGTCGGTGATCCTCTGCCGCATCGAGACCTCGCCTGAGGACATCCACGGCATGCACGCCGCGCGCGGCATCCTGACCAGCCGCGGCGGCATGACCAGCCACGCGGCGGTGGTGGCCCGCGGCATGGGCCGCGCCTGCGTGTCGGGCGCCGGCGACCTGCGCATCGACTACAAGACCAAGCAGATGTCGGTGCGCGGCGTCGCGGTGAAGGAAGGCGACATCCTGACCATCGACGGCTCCACCGGCGAGGTGATGCTGGGCGAGGTTCCGACAATCCAGCCGGAACTGTCGGGCGACTTCGCCACCCTGATGGGCTGGGCCGACGGCATCCGCCGGATGAAGATCCGCGCCAACGCCGAGACCCCGCTGGATGCCCGCACCGCGCGGAAGTTCGGCGCCGAGGGCATCGGCCTGTCGCGCACCGAGCACATGTTCTTCGACCCGGAGCGCATCCTGGCCGTCCGCGAGATGATCCTGGCGGAGGACGAGGCCGGCCGCCGCAAGGCGCTCGCCAAGCTGGAGCCCTTCCAGAAGAAGGACTTCGTCGAGCTGTTCACGATCATGGCCGGCCTGCCGGTGACGATCCGCCTGCTCGATCCGCCGCTGCACGAGTTCCTGCCGAACACCGAAGAGGACATGGCGGAGGTCGCGGCGGCCACCGGCACCGATCCGCTGCGGGTGCGCCACCGCACCATCCAGCTGCATGAAGCGAACCCGATGCTGGGCCATCGCGGCTGCCGTCTGGGCATCTCGTACCCCGAGATCTACGAGATGCAGGCCCGCGCCATCTTCGCCGCCGCCGCCGAGGTCGCCAAGACCACCGGCGAGGCCGTCATTCCGGAAGTGATGATCCCGCTGATCATCACCCGCAAGGAGTTCGACATCCTCAAGGCGGTGATCGACCGCGCCGCTGAGCAGGTGAAGGCCGAGACCGGCGTGACGGTGGAGTATCTGACCGGCACGATGATCGAGATCCCGCGGGCGGCCCTGAAGGCCGGCGAGATCGCCGAATCGGCCGAGTTCTTCAGCTACGGCACCAACGACCTGACCCAGACCACGCTGGGCCTGTCGCGCGACGACGCCGGCAGCTTCCTGCCGGAGTACCAGCGCCAGGGCATCCTGGAGCAGGACCCGTTCCAGTCGCTGGACGTCACCGGCGTCGGCGAACTGGTGGAGATCGCCACCGAGCGCGGCCGCAAGGTCCGTCCGGACATCAAGCTCGGCATCTGCGGCGAGCATGGCGGCGACCCGGCCTCGATCTCTTTCTGCGAGAAGGTCGGTCTGACCTATGTCTCCTGCTCGCCCTACCGCGTGCCGATCGCCCGTCTGGCGGCGGCGCAGGCGGCGCTGAACAGCGACACGGTCAAGCGCGACTGAGCCGAACCGGGTAGCTGAAACGACGACGGCCCTCTTCCCGCAAGGGAAGGGGGCCGTTTCGTTTTCGGGGTGGAGTGGGGTGGGTGGAACAGCGTGGAACAGGTTTCGGGGGACTGTTCAGTGTTCCACGCGGTACCGCCGGGCATGGGCGGCGGTAGTCGGATGGAACGTTTGGAACAGGTTGGAACGGTTTTCGCGGGTGTGTTCACTGTTCCATTCGGCGGAGCGGGTGCGCGGGAGGACGGACGCAAGGGGCGTGGCACCAGTGGCGATGCATGCAGGACACTCCTCGGGCGGTTGAGGCTTATAGTCCTATCATGGATGGCGGTTGGCGGTAAGGGAGGCGTGGAAAAGGCGTGGCGGTTTGCCGGTGGGGCTGCGCCAGGGGTGGTTCTGTGCCCCGTGCCACCACCGCATCAGCCACTCAGATCATCAAGACAGGAATGAAGCTCTCCATTGCGATGCTCCCGCTTTTGCAGTTATTTTTCCAGGGTAGCGTGAAAAGATGTTTTAGTTCGTGGAAGGAGTGTGACGTGAATAATTTTGCCATGCCATACGCATGCCGATTGATTATCTCCCTTTCCCGAGAGCGTTTGCACGCCACCTTTGAACAAAGTTTTTGAATTTTTCCGATATGATCAACCAGAGCGAGAAAATTGGTTTGCAGAGTTAATGGAGCAAGCGATGAGTGTTAGAAAGATAACGCCAATTACGATCCGCGACATTGATTTTACAGTTTCACGCCAAATTGAACAATGCCCGAAGACAATGATGCTCCGGGAGTTAGTTATGAATGCTATTGAAGCAGCCGCTAAAGCGCCTGCCGGGAAACGGATTGTTAAGATTTTAGGGAAAAATGTTGAAGAGTGCGGTAGTGCTCGAAAGTTGACAATCTGGAACACCGGCCCTGGACTTAGTAGTAGTGAGCTTGACCATATTTGCGACCTTGCCGCGTCGCTTGGAAAGGACATGGCGCTGGAAGGAAATTTTGGGATGGGGGCAAAAGTAGCTTCACTGCCATCAAATGCCCTTGGTATGCGCTATCGGTCTTGTAGAGATGGTACAGTTAGCCAAGTGATTCTCGCAAAACGCGACGGCGTCTATGGAAAACTATTGGTTCCTGTTGAAGATTCATTTGAAGAAGTTGTTGACGTTACAGAGACTGTGCGTCAAGAGGAAGAATATCGGCTTGAGGAAGATTGGACTGAAGTTGTCCTTTATGGTTCCCATCCGGAGCAGGATACGGTAGCCGACCCCTACGCAGGCGACCCAAAACAAGATCGTCAATGGATTACAACTTACCTGTATCACCGTTTTTACCATCTACCGCCCGGCGTAGAAATTTATCTTCATGAAGGAACGCATCCTCGGGATGGCCGGCGCCAGTTTAAGCCTATTCCTGAGCGAGCCGATGCATTTGAGCGTGTTGAAGCAGTCGATGTTGGTGAGGGTGTCCGAATCCATTATTTATATGATCCTGCCTATCAAGACGGTGGGCATAACAAATCGATTTCAGGTTCGCTTACATCTTCGCTTAGCACATGTGCAATAATATTCCGTGGTGAGATGTACGATGTGCGGAAAGGGCGGAAATGGGCAGCTGATGCGCCAGCATTTGGTATTCCGTTTGGTGCGCGGCACATTTCTATTCATGTGGAGTTGCCCGATACATTTTCAGTTCGGCACGAGCCGTATCGTCGCTTTATTCAGCTAGCAAGTGCAGACCAACGACAAATTGTTGTTGAGGACTTTTCGGAAATAGTTTTTCGGAGCCGTCCAGATTGGCTGATAGATATAATTAACTCTCTAGCTCCTAAATCCTCTGCGTCTACTGATGACCTTCGGAAAGAGTTGCAAGACCTACTGAATGAGTTGCGAGTTAGATCAGACAGCCCGCGTGAGAATAAAGATGGGATTCACCTTGTCGAGGAGGGTGGAGCAAGAGGTTCTCGTCCGGATCAAAGAAATAGCTCCGATGGGGACAGCGGCAAAATCCCAACCAGTCCAACTGACCTCATCTTCAATCCAGCAGGCGCAAAGCGAGCCAGCATTTCCAAGAATTTAGAGCAAGCTCCTGAGATAATAGCGCTGAGAGATGAGGAAGAGGTCGCTGAAAAGGGCATCGCTGGTAAGGCAGCTCGTTACGTTCGCGAAACAAACCAGCTATTCGTAAATCTAACCTATTCTGCTGTTGGAGCAGTACAAGATCATCTTAGGCTCCGATATGCGACCTATGATGACACTGAGATTGTTCGCGAGTTGGCGAGGCAATGGTCCGAGAGATTGATAATGGGCCGCGTGGGTTACGCTGTAGTTTATGCTCAGGCAAAGCAGCTTATTCGCGAATGGACCTCCGAAGACGTAAAAAAAGCGCTAGAGCCAGAGAGCCTAAGCTTAGCAGCAGACGGTTGGCGGGATGCTGTTACCACGGCCTACCGAAGCATCAGCCGACGACTTGGTGCTGCGCGGACTCCAGAAGAAACTGATGAGATGGAAAGCACAGGAATATAGAAAGAGATCGATTGGCTGCTTGGGAGATAAGTTGGTCAATAGACTCTGCTGTCGACAAGTGGCAGGAAGAGGGGACTTTGGTCGGCGGCAACGCGGAACCGCCCTCTACTCCGCCGCCACCGCCATCGGCACCACCCGGCAAGTCCCACGCACCAGATCGACGTCGATTTCCGCCGCGACCAGTTCCGGCCGGATGCTCATGCCGTCGCGGACCAGTCGCACAAGACCGTGCTTCGCCAAGTCTTGCAGAGCGCGCGAGACATTGGGCTGGGCGCGGTCGGCGAGTTGGGCGAGGCGGGAGACCGTCTCCGGGCGCTCGGTGGCGATCAGGTGCATCAACGCGCGGTTGGCCGGGGTCAGCACACCGAGAAGGCCAGAGACCGACTCGCCATCCGTCACGGACTGCACCGGGGGAACCGGGCGGGTGCCCTGGGCGACTGCCAGCATCTCGTCGCGCAAATCATGCAAGGTCCGCATCGCCGGTCCCTCCTTCGTCGTCATCCTCGGTGTCCTCCATCGCGATGGTCAGCGCGACACCTGCCGTCCGGCAGGCGCGCTCCGTCGCAGCGAAGAAATCGCTCAGCAGTGCGTCCGCTCCGGTGAAGGCGTAGGGAACCGGATCGGCCACGCGGCCATAACGATGCTCATGGTCGAAGCGCGTTTCCCGGCCGACTCCATGCGCGTTGTCGAAGCCCATCAGGCGGATGCCGTCCACATCATGCAGGGTCAGCGAATAGCGCATGCCGTGGGGCTTCTCCGCCGTGACCGGCGTTCGCCAGAGGCGAAACCGCAGGCTCCACCCATTCTCCAGCCAGTAGCGCCGCCGATGATATCCGAGAAGGCGCTCAACCGCTTCATCAACCATATATCGCTCACTGATATATGCTTCAATATGGCATCATTGTATATCGTAAAAAGATATAAGCCAGGGTCGGGTGACACGGGCGGTGCTGGTCTCGGGCGTCATCAAACCGCCTCCCGTGGCGATCCCCAGGCAAACGGGTGGCGAGCCGGCCCGCCCCTCTACCGCTCCCCGAGTCCCCGATACAGCTCCATGTACTCCTCCGCCGGCCCGTGCCAGCCGAAGTCGCGCGTCATGGCGCGGCGCTGCATCGCCTGCCAACGGTCGGGCTTGCGGTAGACGCTCATCGCCCGGCGCAAAGCCCACACCAGCTCCTGCCCCGTCGCGTTGACGAACTGGAACCCCGTCGCGCTGCCGTCGGCGCTGGCGGCCGGGTTGGCGTCGATCACCGTGTCGGCGAGGCCGCCGGTGCGGCGGACCAGCGGCAGGGTGCCGTATTTCAGGGCGTAGAGCTGGGTCAGGCCGCAGGGCTCCGAGCGGGACGGCACCAGGAACAGGTCTGCACCGGCCTGGATGCGGTGGGACAGCGGCTCGTCATAGCCGATGCGCACGCCGATGGACTGCGGATGCCACTGGGCGAGCTGGCGGAAGCCGGCCTCGCTGGAGGCGTCGCCGCTGCCCAGAACCACCAGCTGGCCACCCCAGGACACCCATTGGCCCGCTGCCTCCAGCACCAGATCGAGGCCCTTGTGCCAGGTCAGGCGGCTGACCACGGCGGCCAGCGGGGCGTCGGGGCGGCGGTCCAGGCCGAAGGCGGATTGCAGGTCGGCCTTGCAGGCGTCCTTGCCACCGAGATCGTCGGGGGTGTAGCGGGCGGGCAGATGCGGGTCGGTCGCCGGGTCCCACACCGCGTAGTCGACGCCGTTCAGGATGCCGGTCAGCACGTCGGACCGGCTGGCGAGCAGGCCCTGCAGGCCGGTGCCGTGCTCCGCCGTCTGGATCTCGTTGGCGTAGGTCGGGCTGACCGTGGTCAGGCGGTCGGCATAGAAGCAACCGGCCTTCAGGAAGCTGATGTTGCCGTAATACTCGACGCCATCGACGCGGAAGCTGGAGGAGGGCAGGCCGAGGTCGCCCATCATCCAGGGGCCGAACAGGCCCTGATAGGCGATGTTGTGGATGGTCAGCACCGTGCCCGGCCGGAAGGGGCCGGCGAAACGGTCGGGGCGCAGGGTCAGATAGGCCGGGATCAGCGCCGCCTGCCAGTCATGGCCGTGCAGGATGTCGGGCCGCCACCACGGGTCATAGGATTTCTCCGCGGCGAAGCCGGCGGCGACCCAGGCGAGGGCTGCGAAGCGCAGGGCGTTGTCGGCCCAGTCCTTGCCGTCCGGCCCGAGATAGGGGTTGCCGGGACGGTCGTACAGCGACGGCGCTTTCAGCGCATAGGCGAGAACCCCGTCGGCGGTGCGGCCGATGCACAGCTGGGCGCGGTCGCAGCCGGGCAGGTCGGTGATCAGGTCGCCGACCTCGTGCAGGTTCTGCAGGCTGTTCAGAACGGCGGGATAGCCCGGCAGCAGCAGGCGGACATCGGCGCCGGCGGCGTTCAGGGCCGGCGGCAGGGCGGCGGACACATCCGCCAGCCCCCCCGTCTTGACCATCGGGTAGCATTCGGACGTGACGTAGAGGACGCGCATCGGGAAGGCACTCGGCGATAGGCGGGAGGGGTGAAAGGCGGGAGGGTGTGGACAGGGTATAGCGCCGATGCGGGGCCGGTGGGGAGCCGGAGCGCATCGGCGCGGAAGACGGGCGGCGAAATGCCGCCTTATTCCTTCGGCAGCTTCTCGATCATCTCGCGGGTGATCAGGACGACGCCGCCTTCGCTGCGGTAGAAACGCTTGGCGTCCAGCTCCGGATCCTCGCCGACGACGAGGCCGTTGGGGATGCTGACGCCGCGGTCGATCACCACCTTCTTCAGGCGGCAATGGCGGCCGATGTCGCATTCCGGCAGCACCACCGCCTCGTGCAGCTCGCTGTAGGAGTTGACGCGGACGGAGCTGAACAGCAGCGAGCGCCGCACGGTGGAGCCGGAGATGATGCAGCCGCCCGACACCAGGCTGTCCACCGCCATGCCGCGGCGGTTCTCGTCGTCGAAGACGAACTTCGCCGGCGGCAGCTGCTCCTGATAGGTGAAGATCGGCCAGTCACGGTTGTACAGGTTCAGCTGCGGCGTGACGTGGCAGAGGTCGAGGTTGGCTTCCCAATAGGCGTCGATGGTGCCGACGTCGCGCCAGTAGGGGGCGTCGTCCGGCGCGTCGATGATGGCGCTGTCGGCGTAATCATGGGCGATGATGCGGGCGCCCGACTTCACCAGATGCGGGATGATGTCCTTGCCGAAATCGCGGCTGGAGCCGGGGGTGGCGACGTCGCGCTCCAGCTGGTCGTAGAGGAACTGGGCGTTGAAGACGTAGATGCCCATGCTGGCCAGCGCCATGTCGGGACGGCCGGGCATCGGCGGCGGATCGGCCGGCTTCTCGACGAAGTCGATGATGCGGCGGTCCTCGTCGATGTGCATCACGCCGAAGCCGGTCGCCTGATCGCGCGGGACGGCGATGCAGGGAACGGTGACGTCGGCCTTGCGGTCGATGTGGTCGAGCAGCAGCGCGCCGTAATCCATCTTGTAGATGTGGTCGCCGGCCAGGATCAGGACATATTCCGGCTCGTGGTCGCGCAGGATGTCCAGGTTCTGGTACACCGCGTCGGCGGTGCCCTGGTACCACTCCGTCTCGCTGACGCGCTGCTGGGCCGGCAGCAGGTCGCAGAACTCGTTCATCTCGCCGCGGAAGACGTTCCAGCCCCGCTGGAGATGGCGCAGAAGGCTGTGCGACTTGTACTGCGTCAGCACGCCGATCCGGCGGAAGCCGGAATTGACGCAGTTCGACAGCGCGAAGTCGATGATGCGGTACTTGCCGCCGAAATAGGTCGCCGGCTTGGCCCGCCGGTCGGTCAGCTGCTTCAGACGGCTTCCGCGTCCCCCGGCCAGCACCAGCGCCACCGCACGTCGCGGTGCGAGGCGCAGATCCCGTTTGTCGAGCATGGCCGTTACCCCCTTTGCCTTATTCTTGCGGCCGCGGGCGAGCGGCCAATTCATAGGAAGGCGTTGACGGTGCCACAACTCGCCGCCATGTCCAATAGGCCCGGCGGTGGGCTCGTATCGGCTTACCCGCCACACCCCCTCTTCGCGGGCCTAGGAGGAAAGAGGGGCCTATGCGGCGCTTGGCCGAACGGCTTGGATCGAAGGGGGAGGCGGGCGGGCGGCTTCCGCTCCGATGCCTGCGCTTTGACCGCCTTGCGGGCCATATGCTGCCTAAATTTTCATCATATGCCGGAATGACAGCCAGAATGCCGGGCGAAAGCGGCGCGAAATGCGGCCATCGGCCCTGCCATTCGGTCGAAAGCCCGGAATTTGCGGCGAAATGTCGGTTCCGAAATCTGCCTGTTTCCTGTGCAAACACCGGGTGCGACTCGTCGGAGGGTGCCCGTTCGAGGGTCCCGGCCCGGGACAACCCTGACGATTCCAAGCCGTTTTCGAATGGCACGCTTCTTGTAATGCTGGTGGCGTCCTTGGTCCCGTCCGCCGCCCCGTCTTTGCCGGGGACGGGGCGACCGGGACGGGGTCGCCCCGGTGCGGTGCCCAGTGCGCGGAAGACCTCCGGTCCCGCGCCGGCCGTCCAGGGGTGGGAGCGATTTTGGAGAAAGAGGAGCCTCGATGAACCGTCTGTTCCTTATGGCCGCACCGATGATGGCGGTTGCTCTGGGCGCGGTCGGCATGCCGGCCGCAGCCCTTGCCCAGGATCCGGCGGCTGCCGCCGCTGCCGCGGCCGCCGCTGCGGCTGCCGCCGCCACCGCTGCCGCGCCGGCGGCTCCGGCGCTGAATGGCGGCGACACCGCCTGGATGCTGATCTCCACCGCGCTGGTGCTGATGATGACCATCCCCGGCCTGGCGCTGTTCTACGGCGGCATGGTCCGCAAGATGAACGTGCTGGCGACGGTGATGCAGAGCTTCGCCATCACCTGCCTGGTCAGCGTCCTGTGGTACGTGATCGGTTACAGCCTGGCCTTCACCGGCACCGGCGCCTATGTCGGCGGTCTCGACCGGCTGTTCCTCAACGGGCTCGACTTCACGAAGGCCTTCGTGCTGGGCGAGGCGACGGGGTCGGGTGTCCCGACGACGATCCCCGAGCCGGTCTTCATGATGTTCCAGATGACCTTCGCGATCATCACCCCGGCCCTGATCACCGGCGCCTTCGCCGACCGCATGAAGTTCTCCTCGCTGCTGGTCTTCACCGCCCTGTGGTCGATCGTGGTCTATGCGCCGATCGCCCACTGGGTCTGGTATCCGTCGGGCTTCCTGTTCGGCCTGGGCGTGCTGGACTTCGCCGGCGGCACCGTCGTGCACATCAACGCGGGCGTTGCCGGTCTGGTCGCCGCGCTGGTGATCGGCAAGCGCAAGGGCTACCCGAAGGAAGCCTTCATGCCGCACAACCTGGTGCTGTCGCTGATCGGCGCCTCGCTGCTGTGGGTCGGCTGGTTCGGCTTCAACGCCGGCTCGGCCCTGACCGCCGGTCCGCGCGCCGGCATGGCGCTGGCCGCCACGCACATCGCCACCGCCGGCGCCGCCATGGGCTGGCTGTTCGCGGAGTGGATCGTCAAGGGCAAGCCGTCGATCCTCGGCATCATCTCCGGCGCCGTCGCCGGCCTGGTCGCGGTGACCCCGGCCGCCGGCTTCGTCGACCCGACGGGCGCGATCGTCATCGGCATCGTCGCCGGCGTGGTCTGCTTCTGGTCGGCCACCAGCCTGAAGCACATGCTGGGCTATGACGACAGCCTGGACGCCTTCGGCGTGCACGGCGTCGGCGGCCTGATCGGCGCCATCCTGACCGGCGTCTTCGCCAAGATGTCGGTGTCCAACAGCGAAGGCGGCTTCGCCTCCGTCCTGCAGGCCGACCCGAAGGCCACGCTGGGCCTGCTGGAAGGCAACGCCGCCGCCGTGTGGATCCAGGTCCAGGGCGTCGCCTACACCGTCGCCTGGTGCGCCATCGCCACCTTCGTCCTGCTGAAGGTCGTCGATGTGGTCATGGGCCTGCGCGTCGAAGAGGATGTGGAGCGCGACGGTCTCGACCTCGCCCTGCATGGCGAGAGCATCCACTAAGAAAATCCCTTTCCCACGGGTCTCTTCGAGAAGGCCGCCGGTTCTCCGGCGGCCTTTTTCGTTTCGATTGTTGTGCGGGGCGGAACGCTGTGGCGCAGGCGTGCCGGCTTCACGGCGGGGCCGGGGAGGACTACCTCTGGTGCATCGCATTCGTTCGTTCGGGAGTTTTCGCCATGTCCACCCAGCCCGCCACCCCCGGTGTCCGCCCGGTGCTCGCCGCCGTGGAGGGCATGGCCACCTCCGACGGCGCCGGGGTCAGCATGACCCGCATGCTCGGCACGCCGCGCCTGCGCACGCTCGACCCCTTCCTGATGCTGGACCTGTTCGGGTCGGACCAGCCGACCGACTATCTCGCCGGCTTCCCCGACCATCCCCACCGCGGCTTCGAGACGGTGACCTACATGCTGGCCGGCCGCATGCGCCATGCCGACAATCACGGGCATGAGGGCGTGATCGAGACCGGCGGCGTCCAGTGGATGACCGCCGGCCGCGGCCTGATCCATTCGGAGATGCCGGAGCAGACCGAGGGGCTGATGCGCGGCTTCCAGCTGTGGATCAACCTGCCGGCCCGGCTGAAGATGACCGACCCGCGCTATCAGGAGTTCCCGGCCGCCTCCATCCCGCTGGAGCGGCGCGAGGACGGGGCGACCGTCACCGTGATCGCCGGCGACACCGCCCGCGGCACCGCCGGGCCGGTGCGGGCCGAGGCGACCGACGCCCGCTATTTCGACGTGGCGCTGCCGCCGTCGGTGTCCTTCGCCGAGCCACTGCCGACGGGTTACACCGCCTTCCTCGTGCTGTTCGAGGGCACGCTGGATGTCGGCGGCGAGGGGCCGCTTTCGGGGCCGCGGGTGATCGTGCTGGGCGACGGCGAGCGGGTGGAGGCAGTTGCCGGGCCGGAGGGCGCGCGCTTCCTGCTGCTGGCCGGCGAACCGATCGGCGAGCCGATCGCCTGGGGCGGTCCCTTCGTCATGAACACGCGGGAGGAGGTGATGCAGGCCTTCCGCGACTTCGAGGAAGGGCGCATCTGACCGCCAGATGCCGCGCAGAAGGCCGCTTGAACGCCTCCTGCGCGGCATCTCGTTCCTTGCACCCCCGCCGCCGCCGGTTATCATGGCGCATTCCGTGTTAACACGAACGACGGCGGGGACGGGGCGATGCGTGCAAAGGGTCTGTTGGGTGGGGTCAAGGCGGCGGTCGCCGCGGCGCTGCTGGCCGTGACGATGGCCGCGGCCCCGATGACGGCCAAGCCGGCCGCCGCGCTGGACGCCTCCAAGGCCGCGGCCGATTTCGGGCCGGAGGGCGCCTGGACCAACCAGTGCGACATCGACCGGATGACCGACAGCAAGACCTGCCGGCTGATGATCTACCGCCTGTTCGACGACGGGAAGGATGTCGGCTTCATAGCGCTCAGCATCATCCCCACCGGCAACGACTTCCACCTGTTCCTGACCACCAGCCAGGGGCTGATCGACCGCTGCGCCATCCGTGTCGACCGCCAGCCGCGCATCGAATCGCATGTGGCGACGCTGAACATGTGCATGTTCCCGAACTTCGTGTCCGGCCGCGTCGCCGACCAGTTCCGCAACGGCTCGACCATCCTGGTCCGCGTCAACTCCCGCGTTGGCAAGCGCGACATCGACTTTCCGCTGAACGGCTTCTCCCGCACCTTCGAGGAGATGCAGCGCAGCCTGCAATGAGGCGACGCCCCTACCCTGGCAGCCGGTAGCCGGTGGCGGGCTCCCGCATCGGGCAGCCGTTGCGCTCCATGCGGAATGCGGCGGAGCGGTCGTAGGCGATGCGGCGGGCGCGCATGATCGAGCCGAGCGGCCGGTGTGCCGCCAGCCCGTGCCACGGGCTGAAGGACAGCCGGTCGTCACCGGCGCGCGAGCGTTCCTCGCTCCAGGCCGTCTGCGGCGGCACGGTGATGCGGGCGATTGTGCGGTAGGGGCTGAGATCCTCCGGCCACAGCACGCTGGCATCCTCCACCGGCATGCGCGCCTCGTCGGTGCGCAGCTGGGCGCGCAGTTCCCAGACCGCCTCATGGTCGCGGAAGAACTCCACCACCGCGTCGCGCAGGCCGTTCGGCTTGCCGTTGACGCTCAGCGGCGCACCGGCCAGCGCGGTCAGCTCCGGCGAGACCGGGACGATCGACAGCTTGGCGATGTGGTCGCCATGGCGCAATGCTGCCTGGCTGTAGAAGGTTTCACCCAGGATGTGGGTTTCCGGGTGGCCGCCCAGCGTCTTCAGCGTGGCGCTCTCGCCGCCGAAGGCCTCGACCACCCGTTCGGCGGCGCGCAGGCCGGCCGACAGAACCTTCTTCGCGGTTTCCGCCCGGTCGGTGGTGGCGGCCAGCAGCTTCAGCGTCGACAGGAACTGTCCGGCATCGGGGGCCGAGAAGACCGGCGCGTTGGCCATCACGAAATCCTGCGTGGCCTCGTCCTCCGATCCCGGCAGCCGGTCGCCGGACACGCCGAGCACCTTCACCGCCAGACCACGCGGAGTCGACACGCTGTCGGGCAGAATGTCGCCCGGCGTCGTCGACAGCCGCAGGATCGCCGGATAGCTCTCCGCCCGCGCGAACAGACCCTGGGCGAGTTCCGCCGGCAGATCGTCCAGCACGTCCAGCCGGCCGATCAGCAGCCCATGGCTCTTGGCATGGACGCTGCGGTCGGCATGGCCGCTGTCCTCGAAGGTCCTGGCGCTGATCGACAGCATCGTTTCGGCGAGTTCCTCGAAGAGCCGGGCTTCGTCTGGACCCGGCTTTTCGGCCGACGGCGTGTAGGGCAGGGGACTGGCTTGAGTCGCGGGCTGGATGGCGGAGGGCACGGGCGGGGCTTCCGAAGGGGGAAAGGGCGGTGTACAGCCGGGACAACAGCCGCAATCATCGTCGGTTCCGCGACGCCCAGGGCGCTCTGTGTGCAGGTGCGAGAAGACTCGTCCCATCCCGCAGATCGCGATGCAAAAAAAGAATTGACGGCATACAAATATTCATCCGCGTCCTGCGCGCGAGGAACTGGCAGGATTCCCAATTTTCTATGGAAAATTAACCATATATCCTGGGGAACTCCTGACCAAAAGCCTCTGGCGCTGAAATGACTGCGCTGCATATCCTTTGATCAGGGAAGGCCGGATGTCTTCAAGCCCCGCTCGTCTGTCGACGGGGGGGCAAATGAAGAGCGTGGCCGGCTAACCGACCAAGGGGTGCACCATGACCGGACGGCTCGTCACTTGGTCCGCCATATGGACGCGCAGCCGCGTTCTGATGTTGGGACTGCTTCTGCTGGCGGCATTGTCGGTGCCGGCGGGCGGGCGGGCGACTCCGCCGAACAGGACGGTGCTGGTCCTGCACTCCTACCATCAGGGCTATGAGTGGACCGACGAGCAGGCTGCCGGCATCTCCGGCATGCTGGCATCGGGGGCGCCCAATGCGCTGGTGATCCCCTACTACCTGGATTGGAAGCGTTTTCCCGACCCCAGCGGAATAGAGCGCCTGCGGGCGCTGATCGCCTACCGGCATCCAAAGGGCACGGTCGACGCCATCGTCTCAACCGACGACGCCGCGCTGTCATTCGCCCTGGAATTGCGGCGGGAGATCTATGGTCCGGTTCCGCTGGTGCATGGCGGCGTGCTGCCGATCGCGGCGCGGCGGCTGACCGAGGGCGAGATCAACATCGTCGGGGTGGATGAAGCGAAGGACGTCGAAGGCACCGCGCGCATGGCGGTGGCCGCCAATCCGCGGCTGAAACGCCTGTACATCCTGCGCGACCACACCGAGACGGGCGTCGGGCTGGATGCCGAGATCAATGCGCTGGCGATGGCCGGCCGCTTCCCCGCCGGGGTGGAGCGGCTGACCCTGCCCGAACTGCCCTTCGCCCGGCTGGAGGAGCGGCTGGCCGCCTTGCCGCCGGACAGCGCGGTGCTGCTGGGAACCTACGCCACCGATCCCGAAGGCCTGGTCCTGCCGCCCGAACAGTTCCTGGAACTGATGAGCGAGAAGAGCAGCGTGCCGATCTACGCTTTTCAGGAATATCTGCTGGGGCATGGCATCGTCGGCGGCAGCCTGCTGAGCGCGCAGGAGCATGGCCGCGCGGTCGGCCGGCTGGCGGCGGCCCTGGTGAACGGCATGCCGTTCCCCGGCCTGTCGGCGGAGCGGCGCCAGTCGGTCATCCGTGCCGCCGACTACCGGCAGATGGAGCGCTACGGGCTCGACACCACGCGGCTGGTCCCGCTCGACCGGCTGATCAACAAGCCCTTTTCCTTCATAGAGACCTACCGCTGGCTGGTGGTGACGGTCGGCGGTGTGCTGCTGCTGCTGTTCGGCATGGTTCTGGTGCTGTCCTTCGCGCTGCGCGAACGGCGGGTGGCCGAGGCGGCGCTGCAACTGAGCAACGAGGCGCTCAGCGAGTCGCGCCGGGAGCTGGAAGCCAAGATCGAGGAGCTGACCGCCAGCAAGGAGGCCCTGCGCGTGCGGGAACGCCGGATGAGGCTGGTGGCGGAGGCCTCGCGCGACATCATCTGGACCTGGGACATCGCCAACGACTGCCGCGTCCTGTCGGGCCGTGTCGAGGAGTTGCTGGGCTTGGATGTCCTCAGCATCGGCACGCGGGCGGCCTGGTTCGACCGCATCCATCCCGAAGACCGCCCGCAGGCGGAAGAGGCGCTTCAGCGCCACCTGTCCGGCGAACTGCCGGAATACCGGGTGGAATACCGGGTCCGCCACCGCGATGGCAGCTATCTGTGGCTGTACGCCACCGGCAAGGCGCTGTTCGACGACCAGGGAAAGCCGACGATCATGGCCGGCTCCTACACCGACATCACCACGCAGAAGCAGCAGCAGGCGTGGCTCGACCATCTGGCCCATTTCGATTCGCTGACCGGCCTGCCAAACCGGCTGGCTCTGGAACAGCATGTCGACGGGCTGATCGCCGGCAAGAAGGCGTCGGGCAATGCCGGGACGCTGGCGCTGCTGTTCCTCGACATGGACAATTTCAAGTTCATCAACGACGGATTCGGCCACAAGGCGGGCGACGAACTGCTGAAGCTGCTGGGCCAGCGTATCCAGAAGGCCGTCGGCGACGGGCTGTTCATCGCGCGTCTGGGCGGCGACGAATTCGTGGTGGTGGTCGACGGTGGAGAGGCCGGCGACCCGGCGGACGCCGCGCGGCGGCTGGAGCAGGCGCTGGCCATCCCCTTCCCGGTCGAAGGGCAGCATTTCTTCGTCTCGTGCAGCGTCGGCATCGCCCGCTATCCCTGGGACGGCCGCTGTTTCGACGATCTGCTGCAGAATGCCGACACCGCCATGTACCGGGCCAAGGACAGCGGGCGCGGGCGCATCTGCACCTTCACCGCCGACATGAACCGCAATGTGGTGGAGCGTATGCGGCTGCTCAGCCGCGCCCGGCTGGCCTTCGACCGTCAGGCCTTCACCCTGCATTACCAGCCGCAGGTCGGAACATCCGATGGCAGGGTCCGCGGCTTCGAGGCGCTGATCCGCTGGACCGATTCGGAACTGGGGCCGGTGTCGCCCGACCGCTTCATCCCGGTCTGCGAGGATTCGGGCCTGATCGTCCCGCTCGGCCTCTGGGTGCTGGAGACCGCCTGCATCGAGGCGGTCGGGCTGGCCTGCCGCGGGGCGGGCGAGGTGACGATGAGCGTCAACATGTCGGCGGTCCAGCTGGCCCAGCATGATTTCGTGCCGCGGGTTCTGGAAATCCTGTCCCGCACCGGCCT
Source organism: Azospirillum sp. TSH100 (assembly GCF_004923295.1). Classification (NCBI taxonomy): domain Bacteria; kingdom Pseudomonadati; phylum Pseudomonadota; class Alphaproteobacteria; order Rhodospirillales; family Azospirillaceae; genus Azospirillum; species Azospirillum sp. TSH100. The sequence continues at coordinate 641,050 of NZ_CP039634.1, read as the reverse complement.
GCCGCCGCACCGGCTGGAGCTGGAGATCACCGAGTCGCAGATGATCGGCTCGCTCGATGCCGCCGTCGGCAAGCTGAACGCGCTGCGGCAGGCCGGCGTCCACATCGCGCTGGACGATTTCGGAACGGGCTATTCGTCGCTGACCTATCTGCGGACGCTGCCGATCAACACGCTGAAGCTGGACAAGGCCTTCATCAACGACGTCCACCGCCGGCCCGACGCGCGCAGCATGGTGTCGTCGATCTCGCGCATCGCCCATGACCTGAGCCGCAGCGTCGTGGCGGAAGGGGTGGAGGAGACCGCCCAGTGGGAGGTGCTCTCGCTGATGGGCTGCGACCTGATCCAGGGCTATTTCATCAGCCGCCCGCTGCCGGCCGACCGCATCGACGCCTTCCTGGCGGCCTGGGAGGAGCGTCGGGCCGGCCTGCCGGTGACTCGTGGCGACGTGGTGGTCGGCATGTCCTCCGCCGGAGCGAACCGGCCGACCTCGCCGGTGTCGTGAGTTCGGGTGGGAAGCGCCAAGCCATTGCTATGAAAGAACGTCGTGTCATCCCCGCTTCCGCGGGGATGACGGTCGATAAAACTCCTTGAGGATACGAATAACGCAAAACGCCCCGCAGGCGGGCTGCGGGGCGTTTTCGGAGGCGGGGCTTGTCTGAGGCGGGTGCCGGGCTCAGTGCCGCGTGCGGGCCGGGGTGATGTAGACGCCGTCCCAGTCGACGCCGAACAGCGCATCGTCGCCGGCCTCTTCCACCAGGTCGTCATATTCGTGGGCTTCGATCAGGCCGAAGATCGAGGCGGTACCGGAGGCGTCCAGATCGCAGGTCACCACATGGCCGCCGACCTCGACCGAGGTGAAGAACACTTCCGGCAGTTCCATGCTGTCCAGGTCGGCGGTGACCGCGGCTTCGATCTCGTGGATAGAGCGGGACGACAGCGACACGCGCAGCTTGGCCGCCTGGGAGGCCCAGACGATGCGCTTGACGTGTGCGGGCTCCTTCATCTCCGCCATACCCGGCGCCTCGTCGCCTTGGCCGGCCATCGCGATCATCCGGGAAACCAGGGTCGAGGTGCTGCTGGGTGCGCGCATTGAAGCCTCCGCTCGTTCGATGACGACAGATTTGCGCGCAGGCGGTTAACGGGGTCTTAAGCCGGTACCGGGGCTAAAGCCTTACCCCCGCAGGAGTAGGTCTATCCATTCGGTTCTAGGGGGCGGCGAGGGCGGCGGCGACCCCTGCCGCGACCCGGGCGTTGTTGCGGATCAGTGCGATGTTGGCGGTCAGGCTGCGCCCGCCGGTGATGCGCTCCAGCGCCGCCAGCAGGTGCGGGGTGATGTCCTTCCCCTTGATTCCATTGGCGTCCGCTTCGGCGAGCGCCCGGGTGACCGCCGCTTCCATCATGTCGGCGTCCAGTTCGTCGGCCGGCGGGATGGGGTTGGCGAGCAGAACGCCGCCTTCCAGGCCAAGTTGCCATTTCGCCCGCAGGATATCCGCCACCTCGGTCACGTTGTCACAGCGATGATCGACGGGCAGCCCGCTGCGGCGGCTGTAGAAGGCGGGAAATTCATCGGTGCCGAATCCCAGAACCGGGACGCCGCGCGTCTCCAGCACCTCCAGCGTCTTGGGCAGGTCGAGAATCGACTTGGCGCCGGCACAGACCACGCAGACCGAGGTGCGGGCGAGTTCGTCGAGGTCGGCGGAGATGTCGAAGCTGCTCTCCGCTCCGCGATGGACTCCGCCGATGCCGCCGGTGGCGAAGACGGAGATGCCGGCCAGCCGCGCCCCGATCATCGTCGCCGCCACGGTGGTGGCGCCCAGGGCTCCGGTGGCGATGGCGACCGGCAGGTCGCGGCGGCTCAGCTTGCGCGCGGATGCGCCGGCGGTCGCCAGCCGTTCCAGCGCCTCGTCGTCCAGCCCGATGCGGATGCGGCCGTCCATCACCGCGATGGTGGCGGGGATGGCACCGGCCGCCCGCACCTCCGCCTCCAGCGCACGGGCGGTCTGTAGATTCTGCGGATAGGGCATGCCATGCGAGATCACCGTCGATTCCAGCGCCACCACCGGGCGTCTTGCGGCGAGCGCGTCGGCGATCTCGGGGGTCGGCAGCAGGATCGGGTGCATGCGCTGGGTCTCCGCTGGGAACGCCCTATATTAGGACGCATGTCCGCTGCACACCAATCCAATCAAGATCGTCCCCATCCCGACACATGGATCAGGGTCCTGCCCGAGGGGCTGTATGTCGAGCCGGGAGGCTTCTACATCGACCCGGTGCGCCCGGTGGATCGCGCGGTCGTCACCCACGGCCATTCCGACCATGCCAGGCCGGGCAACCGCGCTGTGCTGGCGACGCCCGGCACGCTCGCCATCATGCGGCAGCGGATGGGCGAGGGGGTGGGGGGAAGCCTGCAGGCGCTGGAGTATGGCGAGGGCCTGCGCATCGGCGACGTGGCGGTGCGGCTGGTGCCGGCCGGCCATGTGCTGGGCAGCGCCCAGGTGGTGCTGGAGCATGCCGGGTCGCGCGTGGTGGTGTCGGGCGACTACAAGCGGCGGCTCGACCGCACCTGTGCGCCGTTCGAGCCGGTGCCCTGCGACGTCTTCGTGACCGAGGCGACCTTCGGCCTGCCGGTGTTCCGCCACCCGCCCGACCTGGGGGAGGTGCAGAAGCTGCTGCATTCGATGGCGCTGTTCCCGGAGCGCAGCCATGTCGTGGGTGTTTATGCGCTCGGCAAATGCCAGCGGCTGATCACGCTGCTGCGGGCGGCGGGCTATGACCGGCCGATCTGGCTGCATGGCGCGCTGGAGCCCTTGTGCCGGCTCTACGGCAGTCTTGGGGTGGAGCTGGGGGAGCTGCGGCCGGCGACGGTGGCGGCGAAGGAGGATCTGAAGGGGGCGCTGGTGCTGGCTCCGCCGGCGGCGGTGGCCGACCGCTGGGCGCGGCGGCTGGCCGATCCGGTGGTGGCGATGGCGTCGGGCTGGATGCGGGTGCGCCAGCGCGCCCGCCAGCGCGGGGTGGAGCTGCCGCTGGTCATCTCCGACCATGCCGACTGGGACGAGCTGTGCCAGACGCTGGAGGATGTCGGTGCGCCGGAGGTCTGGGTGACCCATGGCCGGGAGGAGGCGCTGGTCCATTATGCCACCGGCCGCGGCATCCGCGCCCGCGCCCTGGCGCTGATCGGCTTCGAGGACGAGGATTCGGAGGGGATGCCGGAGAAGGCCGGGGAAGGAGAGGCGCCGTGAACCGCTTCGCCGCGCTGATCGACGCGCTGGTCTTCATGCCGTCGCGCAACGGCAAGATCCGGCTGCTGGTCGAGCATTTCGCCACCTCGCCCGATCCGGAGCGCGGCTGGGCGCTGGCGGCACTGACCGGCGCCTTGAGCTTCCGCGAGGCCAAGCCCGCCGCCATCCGCGAGCTGGCGGCGACCAGGGTCGATCCGGAGCTGCTGGCGCTGTCCTACGATTATGTCGGCGATCTGGCGGAGACGGTGGCGCTGATCTGGCCGGAGCGGCCGGAGCGGGCGAACAGTTTGCCGCCCAGCCTGGACGAGGTGGTGGAGGGCTTGCAGGCCGCCAGGCGCGGGCAGGTGATCGGGCTGGTGGAGGGCTGGCTCGACACGCTCGATTCGTCGGGACGATTCGCCCTGCTGAAGCTCATCACCGGGGCGCTGCGCATCGGCGTATCGGCCCGGCTCGCCAAGACGGCGCTGGCGGAGTGGGGCAAGGCGGTGCTGCCGGAGGTGAGCGTCGACGATGTCGAGGAGGTCTGGCACGGGCTGAGCGCGCCCTATCCGGAGCTGTTCGCCTGGCTGGAGGGCCGGTCCGAGCGGCCGGCCACCGGGTCCGGCGCCGGTTTCCGCCCGATGATGCTGTCCCACCCGCTGGAGGAGGAGGACCGAGCGGCGCTCGACCCCGCCGCCTATGCCGCCGAATGGAAATGGGACGGCATCCGCGTGCAGCTGGTGGCGCGCGGTGGCGAGCGGCGGCTCTACAGCCGCACCGGCGACGACGTGTCGGGGGCCTTCCCGGACATCGTCGATCACATGAATTTCGACGCGGTGCTGGACGGCGAACTGCTGGTGGCGCGCGACGGGGTGGTGGCGCCCTTCAACGATTTGCAGCAGCGCCTCAACCGCAAGACGGTGACGGCGCAGATGCTGCGCGACGGGCCGGCCTGGGTGCGGCTCTACGACATCCTGTTCGACGGCAACGAGGACTTGCGTGGCCTGTCCTTCATCGAGCGCCGCGCCCGGCTGGAGCGCTGGTACGAGGCGGTCCAGCCGCGCCGGATGGACCTGTCGCCGCTGGTGCCTTTCGACCAGTGGGACGAACTGGTGGCGCTGCGGGAGGGCGCGCGGGAGAACGGCATCGAGGGGCTGATGCTGAAGCGGCGCGACAGCGCCTATCTGGCCGGACGGCCGAAGGGGCCATGGTTCAAGTGGAAGCGCGGGGCGCTGACGCTCGACACCGTGATGATGTACGCCCAGCGCGGCCACGGGAAGCGGTCGAGCTATTATTCCGACTACACCTTCGGCGTCTGGCGCGGCGAGGAGCTGGTGCCGGTCGGCAAGGCCTATTCCGGTTTCACCGACGCCGAACTGATCGAGTTGGACCGCTGGGTGCGCAACCACACCACCCGCCGCTACGGCCCGGTGCGCGAGGTGGAGGCCGGGCTGGTGCTGGAGGTCGCCTTCGACAGCGTCCATCCGTCCAATCGGCACAAGAGCGGGCTCGCCATGCGCTTTCCCCGCATCCACCGCATCCGCTGGGACAAGCCCGCGCACGAGGCCGACCGGCTGGAAACGCTGGCGGCGATGGTGGCGGGGTAGGAGCGAAGACTTAACGCAGCGGGGCGGTCACCACGTCGACGGAGGTCTCCGCCACGGTGCCGGCCACGTCCACCGCCGTGCCGGCGATGCTGGCGGCACCGCTGGCCACGCCGGCAACGGCACCGCAGCCGCTCAGGCAAGCGCTCAGCAGCAGCAGGGCGGCATACGCGAATTGGCGGCGCGGGGTGAAGCGGCGGGACATGGCGTCCTCCAGAAAACCGAACACGGAAACGAAACCGGGGTGATTGCAACACGCAATCCCAACCGAAACGTTAATGCGGGCATTTGGCGCAACAGCCGTGAATTCCGTCTCCTGCGCAATGTCTTGCCGCAGTGGCATTTCGCCGATGCCGACTATGAAAAGTAATTCATGGCGGTGTAATACCTTGATGCAGTTATCCGCAAGACTGCGTCCTCGTTAAAAGAAAATAGCATGGCTGGCATGAAGGATCCTCTGTATTGCAGGGGTTTTTCTCCATGGTCGCGGTCGATTGCGCTCCCATATCTGGCTTGGCGATTGAAAAAAAACCTCTGCGATCGATCGACTGATTGGGAAAGTCTGAGATGCGCGAAAAGTCCTTTGCCGATCTTGTTACCTCCTATGATCGGGTCGCCCTCGTCCTTCAGGGCGGCGGGGCGCTGGGTGCCTATCAGGCGGGCGTGGTCGAGGGGCTGTTCGAGCACGACATCCACCCGACCTGGGTGGCCGGCGTGTCGATCGGCGCCATCAACGCTGCGTTGATCGCCGGCAACCCGCCGGGCCTGCGCTGCGCCGCACTGTCGGAGTTCTGGAGCCGTGTCGCCCCGCCCTCGCCCTGGGAAGGGGCGGAGGCGCTGTGGCGGCGGCTGGATCCCGACGGCCCGTCGATTGCCGTCCTCAACCAATGGAGCGCGTGGCGGACGGCGCTGTCCGGCCAGCCCGGTTTCTTCCGGCCGCGGCCGGCGGTGGAATGGGCGGCGGCCGGCCCCTTCGCCGGGCCGACCAGCTTCTACGACACCGCACCGCTGAAGAAGACGCTGGAGGATCTGATCGATTTCGACCGGATCAACCGGGGCGATATCCGGCTGTCGCTGGGGGCGGTCGATGTGCGGACCGGCAATTCCATCTATTTCGATACGGAGACCCATCGGATCGGGCCGGAGCATGTGATGGCCAGCGGCGCCCTGCCGCCCGGCTTCGCACCCGTCGAGATCGACGGCGACTTCTATTGGGACGGCGGGCTGGTCTCCAACACGCCGCTCGACCATGTGCTGGAGGATCAGCCGCGCCGCGACACGCTGGTCTTCCAGGTCGATCTGTGGAGCGCCACCGGTCAGGTGCCGCGCCGCCTGTCGGAGGTGCTGGAGCGGCAGAAGGACATCACCTATTCCAGCCGCACCCGATTCAACACCGACAAGGTCACCTACGAGCAGACGCTGCGCAACCAGCTCGTCACGCTGCTCGACCGGCTGCCGGAGGATCTGCGGGACACGCCGGAGGCCAGGGCGCTGCGGCGGGCCGCCTGCGGGGCGGCGGTCAACATCATCCACCTGATCTACCGCCGCAAAAGCTACGAGCGCGACAGCAAGGATTACGAGTTCTCCAACGCCGGCATGCGGGAGCATTGGGAGAGCGGCCTTGCCGACACCCTCGCCACGCTTGCCCACCCGGAATGGCTGGCGATGCCGTCACGGTTGGACGGCCCGGTCACGCACGACGTGCTGCGCGACGACGGAAAGCCGGCCTGACCGCCGGCTTGAGCCGGCCATCACCGACAAGACACACCCGTAACCGACATCCTGATCGAGAAGGAGCGGACCCATGCGCTTGCAGGACAAAGTCGCCGTCGTCACCGGGGCGGCCAGCGGAATCGGGCTGGAGATCGCCCGGACCTTCGCCCGCGAGGGCGCGAAGATCGTCATCGCCGACCTGAACCAGGCCGGTGCCGACGCGGCGGCGGCCAGCCTCGACGCCAGCGGGGAACGGGCGCTCGGCGTCGCCATGGACGTGACCGACGAGGCCCAGGTCGATGCCGGAATGGCCCGCGCCGTCGCCGCCTTCGGCCGCATCGACATCCTGGTCAGCAATGCCGGCATCCAGACCGTGGCGCCGGTCGAGCAGTTCGAGTTCGCCAAGTGGAAGCAGCTTCTGTCCATCCATCTGGACGGCGCCTTTCTGACCACCCGCGCTGCGTTGCGGACGATGTACGAGCAGGGCGGCGGCAGCATCATCTATATGGGATCGGTCCACTCCAAGGAGGCGTCGGCGCTGAAGGCGCCCTATGTCACCGCCAAGCACGGGCTGATCGGCCTCGCCAAGGTGGTCGCCAAGGAAGGGGCGGCGCACGGTGTGCGCGCCAACGTGATCTGTCCCGGCTTCGTCCGCACCCCGCTGGTCGAGAAGCAGATCCCCGAACAGGCCAAGGAACTCGGCATCTCCGAAGAGGACGTGGTGAAGAAAGTGATGCTGAAGGAGACCGTCGACGGCGAGTTCACCACGGTCGGGGACGTTGCCCAGGCCGCCCTGTTCTTCGCCTCCTTCGGGTCCAACGCGCTGACCGGCCAGTCGCTGGTCGTCAGCCACGGCTGGTTCATGCAGTAGCTCGTCCGGCAGTCCGTCCGGCGGCAGCCGGAATGGAAAAAGGCGTCGGATTATCGGCCCGACGCCTTTTTCGTTTCAAACCTGCCGAACGGACGCGCTTTCTCGTCCGCTCAGAACTCCTTCCAGTCGTCGTCGTCGCTGACGCTGTGCTTCAGGACCGGGACCGCGGTGGTGCGTGCCGACGAATCGGCACGGGCGGCCGGCTTGGCCGTGGCGACCGGATGGGCCGTGCCGTTGCCGCGGGGGGCCGGCTTCGCGGCCGGCTTGGCGGCGGTACGGGTGGGAGCCGGAGCGCGGCGCGTGGTCGCGACCGCCGGAGCAGCGTGGACGGCGACGGCCGCGCGCGGCGCCGCGGCATGGCCGAAGCCCGTTCCGCCGAAGCCACCGGCCTGTTCGAACTTGAAGAAGCCGACCAGCGACTTCAGGTCGGTGGCCTGACCGCTCATCGCCTGGGCGGCGGCGGTGGTCTCCTCCACCAGCGCGGCGTTCTTCTGGGTCATCTCGTCCATGTTGGCAACGGTCGAGTTGATCTCGTCCAGCGCCGTCGCCTGCTCGGCGGAGGCCGAGGCCATCTCGGCGATCAGGGTCGCCACCTGCTGCACGCCGGACACGATGCCTTGCAGCGCGTCGCCGGCCTTGCTGACCAGATCGACGCCGTCCTTGACCTGGGCGTCGCTGTCCAGGATCAGGCCCTTGATCTCCTTCGACGCCTGGGCGGAGCGCTGGGCGAGCTGCCGCACTTCCTGCGCCACCACGGCGAAGCCGCGCCCGGCGTCGCCGGCCCGCGCCGCCTCGACCGCCGCGTTCAGCGCCAGCAGGTTGGTCTGGAAGGCGATCTCATCGATCACGCCGATGATGTCGGTGATCTTGCGGCTGGATTCCTCGATCCGGCGCATCGCCTCGATGGCCGATCCGGCGACGCCGCCGCCGGATTCGGCGGAGCTGCGGGCCTGGGATGCCATCACGTTGGCGCGCTGGGCATTCTCGGCGTTGGAGCGCACGGTCGCCCCCAGCTCTTCCATGCTGGCCGCGGTCTCCTCCAGCGAGGAGGCCTGCTGTTCGGTGCGGTCGGCGAGGTCTGAGGAGCCGAGCGACACCTCGGCGGCGGCTGCGGCGATGGTTTCGGCCGCCTGGGTGATCTGGCCGACGATTTCCGCCAGCCGGGTCGAGGTGGCGTTGACGTCGGTCTTCACCCGCTCGAAGGCGCCCTGGTAATCGCGGGTGACGCGGCGGTTCAGGTCGCCCTGGGCCAGCGCCGCCAGCACCTCGCCCAGGTCGGCGATCACCGCCTCCACCGTATCGGTCAGGCGGTTGATGCCCTCCGACATCGTCTTGTAGAAGCCGTCCTTGCCGGCCAGATCGATGCGGCGCTCCAGATCGCCCTTCGATACGGCGTCGATCAGGGTGGCGATCTCTTCGCCGATCGCCTGCTCGCGGGCGCGCTGGGCCTCGGCGGCGCGGCGTTCGGCCTCCAGCCGTTCGCGCTCGGCCTCGTCCATGCGCTTCTTCTCGATGGCGTTCTCCTTGAACACCAGCACGGCCTTGGCCATGCTGCCGATCTCGTCGCGGTTGCCGAGTGCCGGCACGTCCACCGTGAGGTTGCCGGCGGCCAGATCGGTCATCGCGCCGGTCATCTGCACCACCGGGCGGACGATCGACCTTGCGGTGACCAGGGCGATCAGGATGCCGAGCGCAAGCGCGCCGACCGCCATGCCGATCAGCAGCTTGGCCGTGCTCTCCATATCTGTCTGCGCGCCGGTCAGCGTCGCGGTGCGGGCGTCGGATTGCAGCGTGATGGTCTTCTCCGCCAGGGAGGCGAACTCCTCCGCCTCCTTCGGCATGATGCCGAACGCCAGCGACTGGGCGTCGTTGACGGCGGCGACCACGCGCCTGAAGCTTTCCTGATAGCGGGCGGCGGTCTGCACCGACTCCTCGGCGGCCCGCTTCTGGACCGGATCGGTCAGCCGGCTGGCCAGCAGGGTGGTGGTCTTCATGAAGCCATCCATCCTGCCGCGCATCTCCTCCGCCCACTTGTCCGTCGGTTCTGTCAGGAAACGCTGGGCGCTGAGGCGGGCGAGGATCAGCGTTTCCAGCGCCTGACCGGCATAGGCCGCGGATTCGAAGTCGCCGGCGGCGATGCCGTTGGTGACGACGGCGCTCAGCCCCTCCCGCGCCTTCACGCCCAGCGGCATCATCTCGTCCGCGATCAGCCGGTCGCGCTGTTCGCGCAGCTTGACCAGCTGTGTGAAGTGGGCGTTGTAGCTTTCGATCCGTTCGATCATCCGTTCGACGTTGGCGCGCCGGCCGGGATCGAGCGTGGCGTCCCGGGCGGTGCGCAGCAGATCGACCAGCTTCTTCTGTTGCGCCTGGATCGGCGCGATGACGGCGTTGTTGCCGGTGAAGGAGTAGTTGAGCGCGCTGCGGCGCATGTCCGAGAATGAGCCGTCGATTTCGGAAAGCCGGAGCGAGTTGTCCGAGATCGAGGCGTAGCGGTTGAAGCCGTCCTCCACCGTCGACAAGGACCGGACGCCCAGCGCTGCCACCAGGACGAGAAGGGCGAGGATCAGAAGGAACCCCACCTGGATGCGGGTGCCCACCTTGAAACGGCCGGCGAAGCTGGCGTTCTGCATGGTCAAATGCCTTGGTCTGCGGTTCGGGTCGAACGCGATACGCCCGGCAGGGTAGAGGAAAGTGGTTTCCAGTCCGTTGCCATGACGTAGGGAAATGCAAGGAAGGCGTCCCTGGGGCGCGGCAAAATCGTGTCAAAGCCGTGACGCGGGGCTTTGACGACGCCGCGGCGGTCCCTAGGTTAGGTCGCCTGTACAGCATTTCGGGCGACAGTCCTTCGGGAACCTGTTTCCCCGACCCGCGGAAAGACCCGCAGAAATCACCGTAAAGGCCTCTGAAAACTCCGATGCGCCGCAGCCTCCCGCCGACCTCCGATTCCAGTGCCGTCACCCGTCCGTCCGGCGACCTGCGGGCCGCCATCCGCTCGCTCGGCCCCTACATCTGGCCGCGCGATTCCGTGGAAACGCGGGTGCGGGTGGTGCTGGCGATGCTGCTGCTGATCGGCGCCAAGGTCGCCAACGTCTATGTGCCGATCTTCTACAAGCATGCGGTGGACGCGCTGACGCCCGTGAGTGCCGGCGGCAGCGTCGGGCCGGGTGCCGCGGTGACCATCCCCCTGGGACTGATTGTCGCATATGGCCTTGCCCGCGTGACCTCGCTGGTCTTCGCCGAGCTGCGCGACGCCGTCTTCGCCACCGTGGCGCAGCGGACCATCCGCAAGGTGGCGCTGTCGGTGTTCCGTCACCTGCACGCGCTGTCCCTGCGCTTCCATCTGGAGCGCCAGACCGGCGGCCTGACCCGCTCGCTGGAACGCGGCACCCGCGCCATCGAATCGCTGCTGCGCTACACGCTCTTCTCCATCGTGCCGACGCTGGTGGAGATCGCGCTGGTCTGCGCCATCCTGTGGAAGCTGTTCAGCGTCTGGTTCGCGCTGGCGACCTTCGTCACGGTGATGGGCTACATCCTCTACACCTTCTTCGTGTCGGAATGGCGCATCAAGTTCCGCCGCCAGATGAACGACACCGACAGCAAGGCCAACACCAAGGCGATCGACAGCCTGCTGAACTACGAGACGGTCAAGTATTTCGGCAACGAGGAGCATGAGGCCCGCCGTTACGACGGCGCCCTCCAGAGCTACGAGAAGGCGGCGGTGCGCAGCCAGCAGAGCCTGTCGCTGCTGAATGTCGGCCAGTCGGCGATCATCTCGCTGGGGCTGGCGGTGGTGATGGGCATGGCCGCCAAAGGGATTGTCGACGGCAGCATGTCGCTGGGCGATTTCGTGCTGGTTAACACCTATCTGCTGCAGCTCTACCAGCCGCTGAACTTCTTCGGCGTCGTCTACCGTGAGATCAAGCAGTCGCTGATCGACATCGAATCGATGGTGACCCTGCTGGCGGTCGACCGCGAGGTGGCCGACGGTCCCGATGCCCGGCCGCTGGCGGTCGAGGGGGCGGAGCTGCGCTTCGAGGGGGTGGAGTTCGGCTATGACGCGCGCCGGCCGATCCTGAAGGATGTCAGCTTCACCGTGCCGGCCGGCAAGACGGTCGCCATCGTCGGACCGTCCGGGGCCGGCAAGTCCACCATCAGCCGGCTTCTGTTCCGTTTCTACGACGTCAATGGCGGGCGGGTGCTGATCGACGGGCAGGACATCCGCGCCGTCACCCAGTCCTCGCTGCGCGGCTCCATCGGCATCGTCCCGCAGGACACCGTGCTGTTCAACGACACCGTCTTCTACAACATCGCCTATGGCCGACCCGGGGCCAGCCCGGCGGAGGTGGAGCGTGCAGCGCGGCTGGCCCACATCCACGACTTCATCATGGCGCTGCCCGACGGCTACCAGACCACGGTGGGCGAACGCGGGCTGAAGCTGTCCGGCGGCGAGAAGCAGCGCGTCGCCATCGCCCGCACCATCCTGAAGGATCCGGCGATCCTGCTGTTCGACGAGGCGACCAGCGCGCTCGACACCCACACCGAGCGGGAAATCCAGGCAAACCTGCGCGAGGTCAGCCGCGGCCGCACCACGCTGGTGATCGCCCACCGGCTGTCCACCGTGATCGACGCCGACGAGATCCTGGTGCTGGAGGCCGGCCGGGTGATCGAGCGCGGCCACCACACCGACCTGCTGGCCGCCCGCGGCGCCTATGCCGCCCTGTGGGCGCGGCAGCAGGAGGCCAGCCAGGCATCCGCCGGGGCATCTGTGGAGGCATCTGCCGGAGGCCCGGCGCCGCTGCCGGGCGTGCTGGCCTCGACCTGAGCGGAAGCGGGAACACGCACAATGGGACCGGCAAGGCAGGCGCTGCGCGACGCGACGCGGGAAAGCCACGACCGCCTGGACAAGGCCGCGGTGTTGCAGCCGCTGGTCCGGCCGGACATCACGCGGCCGCAATATGCCCGCGCGCTGGCCGTGCTCTACGGCTTCAACGCGCCGGTGGAGCGGGGGCTGACGGACGCCGGCGGAGACGGCGCGGTGCGGCTGGACCTGCTGCGCGAGGATCTGCGGGTGCTCGGCGCCGACCCCGACGCGTTGCCGGAGATGGCGGGCCTGCCGCCGCTGGACAGTGCGCCGGCCCGGCTGGCGGCGCGCTATGTGCTGGACGGTTCGGCCCATGGCGGGCGGGCGATGCTGCCGGGGATCACCCGGGCGCTGGGGTATGACGGCCGGCGCGGCGCGCGCTTCCTGGCGTCGGACGGGCTGGACATGGCGGGAGCCTGGAAGGCGCTGATGCTGCGGCTGGAGCAGGAGCTTGCCGATCCTGCGGCGCTCGCCACCGCCTGCGCCACCGCCGCCGGGCTGTTCGCAGCGCTGGAGCGATGGACACTGGACAACCGGCCGGCGGAGCAGGAGACCTGACCCCATCCCCCATGCTGGCGCGCCGGCGCATCCCTTGCCATGGATTTGTGCGGTTCCGTGAAACGCACAAATCCATGGCATCATGTTTGGCGATCGGATTCACGCTTCAAATCGATTCCGATTTTACGCGATCCGATCTAGGGTGCCGGACCATTCTCATCCGGGTTCTGGAGACCGCCTTCCCATGACCGCGCCAGCCTCGCGCATTTATTGCTCCGTCGACACCACCGAGATCGAGTCCGCCCGCCGCATCGCCGGGCAGGTGACCGGGGCCGTCGGTGGCATCAAGCTGGGGCTGGAGTTCTTCATCGCCCAGGGGCCGGCCGGCGTCCGCGCCGTGGTGGGGGAGGACGGCCCGCCGCTGTTCCTCGACCTGAAGCTGCACGACATTCCCAACACGGTGGCCGGCGGCGTGCGTGCGGCGCTGCCGCTGAAGCCGGCTTTCATGACCATCCACAGCTCCGGCGGGCCGGCGATGATGCGGGCGGCGGCGGAGACGGCGGCGACCGCCGGCGCCGACCGGCCGAAGATCCTGGCGGTCACCGTGCTGACCAGCCTCGACGAGGGCGATCTGGGCGCGGTCGGGCAGTCGGTGCCGGTCGCCGAGCAGGTGGTGCGGCTGGCCAAGCTGGCCAAGGCGTCGGGGGTGGACGGCGTCGTCTGCTCGCCGGCCGAGGTGGCGCTGGTGCGCGCGGCCTGCGGTCCCGACTTCATCCTGATGGTGCCCGGTATCCGCCCGGCCTGGGCCGCCACCAACGACCAGAAGCGCTTCATGACCCCGGCGGAGGCGCTCGCCGCCGGTGCGGACCATCTCGTGATCGGCCGGCCGATCACCGCGGAGCCCGACCCGGCCGCCGCCGCCCGCCGCATCGTCGCCGAGATCGAGGCCAGTTCCGGAGGGGCCGCATGACCGTCGCCGCCAAGATCTGCGGGCTGAGCGAGCCCGAAAGCCTGCGCGCCGCCGTGGCCGGAGGGGCGCGCTATGTCGGCTTCGTCTTCTACCCGCGCAGCCCGCGCGCCATCGCCCCGCCGATGGCGGCGGAGCTGGCGCGGCTGCTGCCGACCGGCGTGCGCTCCGTCGGGCTGTTCGTCGATCCCGACGACGAGTTCCTGGAACATGTCACCGGGCAGGTTCCGCTCGACCTGATCCAGCTGCACGGGGCCGAGACGCCGCGCCGCATCGCCGAGATCAAGGCCCGCTATGCCCTGCCGGTGATGAAGGCGGTCAAGATCGGCGGGCCGGAAGACCTGACCCTGGCGCTGGAGGCGGCGGAGGTCGCCGACCGGCTGCTGTTCGACGCCAAGCCGCCAGCCAAGGTGTCGGCGCTGCCCGGCGGCAACGGCATCGCCTTCGACTGGACCATCCTGGCCGGGCGCCGCTGGCCGCGGCCCTGGATGCTGTCGGGCGGGCTGACGGTGGAGAACGTCGCGGAGGCGGTGCGGGTCACCGGCGCCACCGAGGTCGACGTGTCGTCCGGCGTGGAGGATCGTCCCGGCCACAAGGATCCGGCGCTGGTCCGCGCCTTCCTGGCGGCGGTCGCGGCGCTGTAACGTCGATTTGGGTATGGCCGGTTCGGCGGGATAGCGCCCTGTTTTAGACGAATGCTTCGGCTTATCTTGATCGCATGGCGGGACTCCGCGCCGTCGGGTAGGATGCGCCCATGAGCGATTCGACCACTCCGTCCACAACCGAGGCGCTCGGCGCCGTGCTCGACGAGCATCTGCGCTGGATCGGCCAGTGGCAGCGCGCCGTCTTCTACCGTGAGGGCCGCGGCGGGGAGCGGTCGTCGGCCCCGGCCTCCTTCGAGGCTTGGTGCCAGGCCGCCCGCCGCGACGATCTGCTCCAACAGCCGGCGGTGCAGAAGCTGGCCAATCTGCATGAACAGATGCACCGGCAGGCCCGGCTGATCCTGCTGAAGGCATCCGGCGGCGAGTTGCCGACCGAGAGCGAGTATGAGGGGGTGATCGGCCGCTTCGAGGAGTTCATGCTGCATCTGCGGCGGATGGAGCGCGCCTTTGCCGCCGCCGCCTCCGGCCTGGATCCGCTGACCGGCCTGCGCACCCGGCGCGGAATGGGCGAGGCGCTGGAGCGCGAGCACAACCGCTACCGCCGCACCGGACAGCCCTTCTGCGTCGCCCTTTGCGACATCGACAAGTTCAAGGGCATCAACGACAGCTACGGCCACGACATCGGCGACCGGGTGCTGGCCGCCACCGCCGCCGTCATCAGCCGGGGTGTCCGCAGCTTCGACGAGGCCTTCCGCATGGGCGGCGAGGAGTTCCTGGTCTGCCTGAAGGAAACCGGTCTGGACGAGGGCTATGCGGTGATCGAGCGGCTGCGCGTCGACCTGATGCGCTCGCCGGTGGTGCTGCCCGACGGCAGGGTGATCCCGGTCACCGCCTCCTTCGGGCTGGTGGAGGCGGTGGCCGACCTGACCGTCGACGATCTGGTGGTCTGCGCCGACCGCGCGCTCTATCAGGCCAAGAATTCCGGCCGCAACCGCGTGATCCGCTACGGCATCGACCGCCCGGAAGCCAAGCCGGCGGTGGCGAAGGCGGGGCGGTAGGGCGAAGCGACGCCCCTCCGGTCAGCCCCCTTGGCCCCGGCCCCCGAGGCGCGCTAGGATCGGGGCAACTTCACCGTCAGCCGCGATCCGGATTCCATGCGCACCCTGCCCGAATTTCCCAACCTGTTCGTCCTCGACCATCCACTGATCCAGCACAAGCTGACCCATATGCGGAACAAGGAACGGTCGACCGGCGGGTTCCGCACCCTGCTGCGCGAGATCTCGCTGCTGATGGGCTATGAGCTGACGCGCGACATCCCGCTGACCACCGAGCGGATCGAGACGCCGCTGCAGCCGATGGACGCCCCGGTGATCCTGGGCAAGAAGCTGGCGGTGGTGCCGGTGCTGCGCGCCGGACTGGGCATGTCGGCCGGGCTGCTGGAACTGGTGCCGTCGGCGCGCGAGGGGCATATCGGCCTCTACCGCGATCATGACACCAAGCAGCCGCACGAATATCTGGTGAAGCTGCCGCCGGCCGAGGGGCGGCTGTTCATCGTCGTCGACCCGATGCTGGCGACCGGCAACTCCGCCGCCCATGCCTGCGACGTGCTGAACCGCCATGGCGTGGACGACCACAACATCCGCTTCATGGCGCTGGTCGCCGCGCCTGAGGGCGTGCGCCGCTTCCACGAGTCGCACCCGGACGTGAAGGTCTTCACCGCCGCGCTGGACAGCCACCTGAACGAGGATGCCTACATCGTCCCCGGCCTGGGCGATGCCGGCGACCGCATGTTCGGCACCAAGTAAGCATTGTTCGAAGCATTGTAGAACGGGGCGGGTGCAGCAGGACGGCACCGCCCCGTTTTTCTGCGCGTCACTGCGATCCGGCGTCGAACCGCACCAGCGCCTTGCGGAAACCGACATTGGGAGGTGCATAGCCCACATCGCCGGCGGCGCGCTGCGGCACCGATGGGTGCAGGTTCTCCTCGCTGTAGGGCAGTACGCAGACCGGGCGGTAATAGCGCGGCTCCGCCAGCTTGCCGAGGCCGTCCAGGAACCGGGCGTAGGAGTCGACGATGGTGCCCAGCGCGTTCTCCGGCGCCACCGGCGGCATCCATTCCGCGTCGAGCCCCAGTCCGCAGTCTGCGGCCCGTTCCATCATCCATTTCAGACTGATGTTCGACAGCCGGTCGTCCTCGTAGCCGCCGCCGACATTCGCATGGCAACCGATGAACCAGCGCTGCTCCAGCCGCTGCTTCGGCTTGTTCTTCGGATCCCAGACGGAGGCGGCGAAGGTCTTGCGGTGCTCGTCGATCGCCAGGGCCTGGAAGGCGTTGTGGACCAGACCGCTGAGTTCGGTGTCGTGAAAGCCGTAAAGCTCCTGGTCCAGATGTTCGCAGATGCCGAGCGGCACGCCCAGCGCGCCCACCGTGTCCCAGACGCCGAGGAAATGGATCGGGATCAGCCGGGAGCCGTTGGCCTCGCGGAACCGCGTCGCCTCCTCCACATCGGGGCCGTCGTCGCGCTTGCGGTACAGCGCATAGGCCGCGTCGGTCTGGTCCAGCCTGTCGGCCGGCAGCAGGCCGGCGTTGCGGATCAGCCCGACAAGGCTGCGGGCGGTGTAGGCGCCGCGCGAGAAGCCCAGGATGAAGACCTCATCGCCATCCACATATTGTCTGGCGAGGGCGCGGTAGCCGTCCTTGATCTTCTTGTCGAGCCCCAGGCCGAAGGCGCCGCCGACGATGTGGTTGAGCCAGTCGTGGACGATGCCGCCCTTCTCGTCGGTGCCGACCCCGGAGTCATAGAAGCTGACCTGAGCCGTCCCGTCGCCGGCCTCGGCGAGGACCGACTTGTAGAACTTCCAGACATTGGTCGATTTCCTGTTCTGATCGGGGTCGTCGCCGCTCCCCGGCGTGTTCCAGGTGCCGTCGAAACACAGGACGATCCGCTTGCCCATCTTGCTCTCCCAACCACGAGACTGCGCGTTTGGGATGATGGTGATGAATCTTTTTCCCCTTCAACAGATTAATTGAAACCAATCGCAACCCAAAAACGTGCGTGGTGATGTGATGCAACTCCGCGCCCGGCGGATGGGGCCGGAGGTCGGCTCACCCGTTCATTGCAGAGATGCACACGTATTCCCCGACCCCGCCCATGGTTATCCGGGACATCCGATCCATATTGATGCCGACGAATTCAAGTCACGGCTTGGCCGACGGCCTGTTCGCGGGACACCGACATGCGTCATCCGCAGGACATGGGAACCTGCCACTTGTGCGAAGGTCCCATGTGGCGGCGGCTTGATTTCGATCAATGCCGGGTGGCATGCCGGGAAGGATCATGCCATCCTCTTCGACGCGCCGGACAAATGGCTTAGCCACTAAGTCCGAACCCGGTGCAGCCGACCGTGTGAATGAACGCGAACGGAAACGCGCGATGGATTACGAGACTTTCTTCCGCAACCAGATTGCGACCCTGAAGCAGGACGGCCGCTACCGCGTGTTCGCCAATCTGGAGCGCCATGCGGGCAATTTCCCGACGGCGACCTTCCGCGATTCCCATGGTCGCGAGCGTCCGGTCACGGTCTGGTGCTCCAACGACTATCTCGGCATGGGCCAGCACCCGAACGTGCTGAAGGCGATGCATGATGCGCTGGATCAGGTCGGCGCCGGCGCCGGCGGCACCCGCAACATCTCCGGCACCAACATCTACCATGTGCTGCTGGAACGCGAACTGGCCGACCTTCACCACAAGGAAGCGGCCCTGCTCTTCACCTCGGGCTATGTGTCGAACGACGCGACGCTGACCACGCTGGGCAAGATCCTGCCCAACTGCGTGATCCTGTCGGATGCGCTGAACCACAACTCGATGATCACCGGCATCCGC
This sequence comes from Azospirillum sp. TSH100, assembly GCF_004923295.1. Taxonomy (NCBI): domain Bacteria; kingdom Pseudomonadati; phylum Pseudomonadota; class Alphaproteobacteria; order Rhodospirillales; family Azospirillaceae; genus Azospirillum; species Azospirillum sp. TSH100. The sequence continues at coordinate 622,835 of NZ_CP039634.1, read as the reverse complement.
AATTCCGGTGCCGAGAAGCACATCTTCCGCCACAATGACCCCAAGCATCTGGACGAGCTGCTGTCGGGCATCGCCCCCGGCCGCCCCAAGGTGGTGGCGTTTGAAAGCGTCTATTCGATGGACGGTGACATCGCCCCCATCCATGACCTGTGCGACGTGGCCGACAAGCATGGCGCCATGACCTATCTCGACGAGGTCCATGCCGTCGGCATGTATGGCGCCCGCGGCGCCGGCGTGGCCGAGCGCGACGATGCCATGGACCGGCTGACCATCATCGAAGGCACGCTTGGCAAGGCCTTCGGCGTCCAGGGCGGCTACATCACCGGTTCTTCCGCGCTGATCGACTGTGTCCGCAGCTTCGCCGCCGGCTTCATCTTCTCGACCTCGCTGTCGCCGGTTATGGCGGCGGGCGCGCTCGCCTCCATCCGCCACCTGAAGCACAGCCAGACCGAGCGGACGCTGCACCAGGAGCGTGCCGCCACGCTGAAGCGCATGTTCGCCGATGCCGGACTGCCGGTGATGCCGTCGGTCAGCCACATCGTGCCGCTGATGGTCGGCGACGCCCATCGCTGCAAGCGGGCGTCCGACGAACTGCTGGATAGGCACAACATCTATGTCCAGCCGATCAATTACCCCACCGTTCCGCGCGGAACGGAGCGGTTGCGCTTCACCCCGACCCCGCTGCACACCGACGCGCAGATGGGCATGCTGGTCGACGCGTTGCTCGACGTGTGGAGCCGGCTGGACCTGCGGCTTGCCGCCTGAGGCGAGCCCCTGGAGACGGACCCGGGAAACCCCCTTCGGCGGTAAGGACGTTTTGTCCTCTGGACAGACGGGGCGCACATCCCTACTTTGAGGGATAGTGTTGCGATCGGTTCGCAGTGTGCTCGCTGCGGACCAGCCGTTACCTTGTCCGTCCATCCTGTCATCCGGGGCTTCGCCCAGGGGGTTCGCCATGTACCGTGACAACTCGCTGATGCCGAAGGAGGCCGTGCGCCTCGTCGTCCTGGGCACGCTGATCCAGGGCGGTCCGTTGCGCTATGCCGATCTGGCAGGCGCCGTCCGCCATTTCCTCGACCGCATCATGGGCCCGTCGCTGGACCTGATGGGCACCTCGCTGGAGATGCTGCGCTACGAGGGGCTGATCGAGGCGCTGGACGGCAGCGGCATGGAAGACAATGCCCTGCTCGGCCCGACCGGGGCCGGCCGGGCGGAGTTCGACACGCTGATGCGCGCCAATGTGCGCGCACCGTCGGCCGACGGGCTGAACAAGCTGGTCATCGCGTTGAAGCTGCGTTTCCTCCACCTGCTGGACGTCGAGTCGCAGCGCGACCAGATCGACAATCTCGTGTCGCTCTGCGAGACCGAGCTGGCGCGGCTGGGCGATCTGAAGCGCGCCGATGTCGGCGGCGACGGGCATTTCGCCTCCTGGCTGGAACTGGACATCGCCCAGGCGGAGGAGCGTCTGGCTTGGTTCCAGGGGCTGCTCGCCCGCCTGTGATATCCCTTTAAAACCAATGGTTTTCAGCTTGGCGGCGCGTCCCTTGGAATAGGGGCGCGCCGCGTCTGTTTCGGCGTCCGGTTTTGGTGTACCTTCGGGGGTACCTCTTTCCTCATCCGGAATCCGCTCCATGGCCTCGTACCTGTCGACCGACGACCTCGAAGACCGCTTGCGCATGGAGTTCGTGGACGACGCGCGCGATCGGCTGGAGTTGATGAACGCGACGCTGGCGGGCCGCGTGAAGGGCCAGCGCAGCGATGCCGAGACCATCGGCGTGTTGCGGCTGGAAGCTCATAATTTCAAGGGCATGGGCACCAGCTTCGGCTATCCCACGGTCAGCCTCGTCGCCCACCGTCTGGAGGATTACCTCAGTGGCCTGAAGCGGCTGGACGAGAAGGAGCTGGTCGACGCCCAAATCTTCATCGACCGCATCTCCGAGCTGGTCGACCGCGCCGAACAGCCGCTGCTGGCCGAGACCAACCGCATCATCCGCGCCCTGCCGGTGCGTTATGAATTCCAGGTCACCGATGTCGATGTCCGCAACGTCGAGATCATGCTGGTCACCCCGTCCAAGGTCGTCGCCAAGAAGCTGGGGACGGAACTGGCCGCCTGCGGCTTCCGCACCATGACGGTGACCGACCCGATCGAATCGATCAGCCTTGCCGTGCGCGTGCCGCCGGACATGGTCATCGCCTCGATGGTGATGGACGGTCTGTCCGGCCTGGACCTGATCCGCGGCCTGCGAGCGATGAGCGTGACCCAGCATGTGCCGATGGCGCTGCTGACCTCGCTGAATCTCGACCATCCGTCGCTGAAGGAGATTCCCCATGGCGTCTCCGTCATCCGCGTCGGCGAGCATTTCGGCGACGACTTCGCCGCGGTGGTGTCCAAGCACAATCTGGGCTGAGACCCCTCTGCTGAACGTCATCGTCACATAGCCGCGCTTGCGTCGGCGGGAATCTCCATGTTAGGCGTCGAATCGGTCCCACAGGCTGGAGCAGCGCCCGAATGACGGAGGTTCTTCGCCGGTACGGCCCGGTTCTGACCGGGGTGATCCTGCTGGCCGTGGCGGTCTGGCTGGTGCTGTTGGTGGTGCTGCCGCAGCTGATGATGATCGGCTTCTCCTTCCGGCCGTCGCTGCCGCCGTCCAAGCTCGGCGGGCCGGAGGATGTGTTCACGGTCAAAAATTATCTGACCTTGTGGACCAACCAGATCCATCTGGTGATCTTCCTGAAGACGATCTGGGCAAGCGCGCTCGTCACCGCGACCACGCTGGCCGTCTGCTATCCGGTCGCCTTCTATCTGGCACAGGTGGCGCCCAGGCGGCGCCTGCCTCTGCTGATCCTGATGCTGATCGTGCCCTTCTGGATCAACGAGCTGCTGCGCACCTTCTCCTGGTACATCATCCTGGCCTTCAACGGACCGCTGAACGCGATTCTGCTGTGGCTCGGCATCATCGACGAGCCGCAGCGCTTCCTGGGCGGCGACGCCGGGGTGATCGTCGGGATGGTCTATGTCTACATCCTGTTCATGGTCTTCCCGCTGTACAACGCCATCGAGTCGCTGGACCGCAACCAGATCGAGGCGGCACGCGACCTCGGTGCCGGCTGGCTGCGCATCCACCGCCGGATCGTGCTGCCGCATGCCAAGCCGGGCATCGCCGTCGGCAGCATCATGACCTTCATGCTGGCCGCCGGCAGCTATGCCGTGCCCGCCCTGCTGGGCGGGCCGAACAGCCGCTGGTTCACCGAGATCATCTACAACTGGTTCTTCGAGGGCGGGAATTGGAACCAGGGGGCGGCCTACGCCTTCATCCTGCTGGTGCTGTGCATCGGCTTCATCCTGGGCGCGATGCGGCTGTTCCGTGTCGGGCTGGCCGATATTGCGAAATGAGCCATCGCGAAGTGAGCCCGCAATCATGACCGCAGCCCGCCTCCGCCGCCTGCTGACCGGCGCCTATCTGGTCCTGTTCTTCGGCTATCTGTTCCTGCCGCTGGGCATCATGGCGGCGGCGACCTTCAACAGCAGCCGCTTTCCCACCGTGACGCCCTGGATGGGGTTCACGCTGAGCTGGTTCCAGGCGCTGTGGGACGACCAGCGCATGTGGGCGGCGCTGGGCACCAGCCTGCTGGTCGGGGCGGGAGTGATCGCGCTGGCGGTGCCGCTGGGGCTGGCGGCGGCCCTGCTGCTCGACCGGCTGCACAGCCGGGCCAAGACCTTCCTCTACGCGCTGATGGTGTCGCCGCTGCTGACGCCGGGGGTGATCGTCGGCATCTCCACCCTGGTGTTCTGGCGGGAATGGTTCGGGGTCAGCGGCGGGCTGTTCCTGACCGTGGTGGCGCAGTCCAGCTTCATCGCCGCCTATGCCATGCTGCTGTTCTCGGCAAGGCTGGAGCGGTTCGATCCGCTGCTGGAGGAGGCGGCACTCGACCTCGGCGCCACGCATGGGCAGGTTTTCCGGCGCATCACGCTGCCGTACCTGATGCCGGCGATCCTGTCGGCGGCCCTGCTGGCGTTCCTGCAGAGCTTCGAGAACTACAACACCACGCTGTTCGTGCGCGGGCTGGACACCACCCTGACCGTCTACATCGCGACCAAGGTGCGCACCGGCCTGACCCCGGCGGTCAACGCGCTCTCGCTGGTGCTGATCGCGCTGACCATCCTGGGCGCCGTCGTCTACGAGATCCTGCGCCGGCGCGAGGCGCGCCGGCAGGCAGGGGCCGCAGCGGCTTTGGAGCCGGCGTAAGCGTCAGTCTTCTTCCGCCTCGTCGGCGTCCGCCTCGATCTGGGCGGCGAGGTCGCGCAGCATGTCGATGACGTCTTCGTGGCTGGTCTCGTCCACGGCGGCGTTCACCGCGGCCTCGATCATGGCGACGGCGATGTAGGGGCCGAGCGGGCCACCTTCCTTGATCGCCTCATCCAGATGCTTTTCGGCGATCGACAGCGCCTTTTCGAACAGCGCCTCGGCCGTCTGGTTGGTGGTGTCCTTGCTCATCGTCCGGTCCGTTGCGGAGGGGTTGGTCCGACTCCAATAACACGGCCCATCGGGGATTGGCGCGGGAATTCGCGGGGTCCACTGGAAATATGGCGCGAATTGAGGCCGTAAAGCGGGAAGCCGGGCTTGCGCCGCTCCGGACCATACGCCACAGTCCGGGGATGCATTGACCTATACGGTAAGGAAGACGGCATGACCGGCACGCCCGACCTGACCAGCCCCGGCCTCTATCGCTTCTGGTGGGAGGAGCGCGTGCGCTTCAACGACCTGGACGCGGTCGGGCACGTCAACAACAACGCGATCGGCGTCTTCTTCGAACAGGCGCGCATCGCCCTGCTGCATGGCGCCGGCGGCTTCCGCGACGAGGATCCCTGGACCGTCGTGCTGGCCCGGAGCCTGATCGAATACAAGGCGGAGCTGCTCTATCCCAACACCGTGCGGATCGGGGCGCGGACACTGCGGGTCGGCACCAGCTCGATCACGCTGGGCTGCGCCATCTTCCTGGGCGACCGCTGCATCGCCACCCAGGAAGCGGTGGCGGTGATCGTCGACAAGGCTGCCCATCGTCCGACGCCGATCCCGGAACCGTTGCGCGCCAAGCTGCTGGAGGCGTAAAGGGGGGCGTTGTCGCTCTGCATCTCCCCACGGACATCCACCATGACCCGCCCCGCCAAGCGCCCTTTCACCAAGGGACGCCAGCCGACCCGCAAGACCGCCCAGCCGCCTGTCGAGGCGCGGGAGATGGAGGTGTCCATCACCGACGTCGGTGCGCGCGGTGACGGGCTGGCGTTCGCTGACGGCTTGCGCCTGTTCGTGCCCTATACGGTGACGGGCGACCGCGTGCGCGTACGTGTTGCCGAAAGCGACGGGAAAGGCGAGGGCGTACGGGCCGAACTGCTGGAGGTGCTGGAACCCGGCCCCGGCCGCCAGACACCGCCCTGCCGGCATTTCGGCCGCTGCGGTGGCTGTACGCTCCAGCAGATGGACGATGCGACGTACGCCGGCTGGAACGTCGGGATGGTGCGCGGGGCGCTGGAGCGGGTGGGGCTGGGCGATGTCGCGATGGAGCCGCTGGCGCGGACGCCGGCCGGGGCCCGGCGCCGCGCCCGCTTCGCGGCGCTGAAGCGGGGCAAACGGGTCTGGTTCGGCTTCAACGAGCGGCAGAGCCACCGGCTGGTCGATCTGGAGGAGTGCCCGGTCCTGGCGCCCCGCCTGTTCGCGTTGGTGGAGCCTCTGCGGACCCTGCTGAACGGCCTGCTGCCGGACGGCGGCGATGCCGACGTCGTGCTGACCGATCTGGAGGGCGGGGTGGACCTGCTGCTGGTCGGGCCGCGTAGCCTGGACCGTGCGGCGCGCGAGGCGCTGGTCGGGTTCGAGCCGCAGCGCGTCGCCCGCATCAATTGGCAGCCGACCGACCGCGCGGCAGCGGAGCCGGTGGCGAACCGACGGCCGGCCTTCATCCGTTTCGCAGGCGTTCCGATCCAGCCGCCGCCCGGCGCCTTCCTCCAGGCGAGTGCCGAGGGTGAGGCGGCCCTGGTCGCCGCGGTGCGTGACGGGGTGGGGCAGGCCGCCCGCATCGCCGACCTGTTCGCCGGCATCGGCACCTTTTCCATTCCGCTTGCGCAACAGGCTGCGGTCCATGCGGTCGAAGGCGACGAGGCGGCGGTGGCGGCGCTTGGCCGTTCGGTGCAGGGGCTGCGGCTGACGGCGGAGCGGCGCGACCTGTTCGAGAACCCGCTGAGCGCCAGGGAACTCAATCGTTACGATGCCGTGGTGTTCGATCCGCCGCGCGCCGGTGCGGCGGCCCAGGCGGGAACGCTCGCCGGAGCCAAGGTGCCGCGGGTGGTGGGGGTGTCCTGCAACCCCGCCAGCTTCGCCCGCGACGCGCGGGTTCTGGTGGATGGCGGCTATCGTCTGGTGAAGGTCTGGCCGGTCGACCAGTTCCTGTGGTCGGCCCATGTGGAACTGGTCGGGCTGTTCGAGCGGTAAAGGACTACAAAGACGTGGATTACAGCGGCCGCCGTGCCTTCAGCGCGGCGGTCAGCGTGCCGTCGTCGAGATAGTCCAGTTCGCCGCCGACCGGGACGCCATGGGCGAGGCGGGAGACAGACACGTCGGAGTCGGTCAGGCGGTCGGTCACCACATGGGCGGTGGTCTGGCCGTCGACGGTGGCGTTCAGCGCCAGGATGATCTCGCGCACCGCCGGGTCCTTGGCACGCTCGGCGAGGCCGGCGATGTTCAGATCGTCGGGACCGACGCCCTGCAAGGCCGAAAGCAGGCCGCCCAGCACATGATAGGTGCCGCGGAAGGCGCGGGTGCGCTCCAGCGCCCACAGGTCGCCGGCATCCTCCACCACGCAGATGACCGACCGGTCGCGCGTGGGGTCGGAGCAGACGGTGCAGGGATCCCGGCTGTCCAGATTGCCGCAGACGGAGCAGGCGCGGATCGATTCGCCGGCCGCCGCCATCGCTTCCGACAGGGGCACCAGCAGGCTGTCCCGCCGCTTCATCAGATGCAGCGCCGCCCGCCGCGCCGACCGGGGACCTAGCCCCGGCAGCTTGGACAGCAGCTGGATCAGGCGTTCGATTTCAGGTCCGATCATCGATGTGCAAATCCGCCTCTCCCCTCCGGGGAGAGGGGATTCTCACAAAAGACTATTGGATCAGAACGGCAGCTTGATGCCCGGCGGCAGCTTGAGGCCGCCCATCATCTTCGAGGTCTCCTCGGCGACGTGCTGCTCGACCTTCTTCTTGGCGTCGTTGAAGGCGGCGACGATCAGGTCCTCCAGAACCTCGACGTCCTCGGGATCGACGACGGACTTGTCGAGCTTGACCTTCTTCATCTCGCTCTTGCCGTTGACGGTCACGACGACCATGCCGGCGGCGCTCTGGCCGGTCACTTCGACCTGCTCCAGGCTCGCCTGCATTTCCTGCATCTTGGCCTGCATCTGCTGGGCCTGCTTCATCATGTTGCCGATATTCTTCATCGGTCAGTACTCTCCTTCGTCGTCGAGGGGGTAATACACCCCATCGTCCTGCTGCTGAACCATGAAATCGGGTGTCTCGCCGTCATCCGCAACCGCCGCACTCTCCGCCGCGGCAACTTCGGCGAGGTCGCGGACGTCGATGATCTTCGCTCCGCTGAAGGCGTCGAGCACGGCGCGCACCACCGGGTTGGCCTCCGCCTCGGCCCAGGCGCGGTTCTTTTCGGCCTGATCCTGCTCGGCCAGCGTCGGCTGCGCCGGGCCGTCCGACAGCGCGACGATCCAGCGCTGGCCGGTCCATTCGGTCAGGAACTGCCCGACCTTGGCCGGCAGGGTCGGCGGGGCGGCCGGGCGGAGCTTCAGCTCCAGCCGGCCCGGCTCCATGCGGACCAGCTGCACCGTCTCCATCAGATAGCCGTAGAGCGCGCCCTCGCGCTGCTCGGAGAACAGCTGCACCAGCGCACGGAAGTCGTGCGGCATCGGCGACAGTTCTTCTCCGGCCGCAATGGGGGCCGGAGTGGCCATGGGGGCGGGTGCCGCCTGCGCCACCGGAGCGCTCTGCGGCTGGGCGGAGCCCATGGAGCGGGCGACGGCGTGGGTCGCCATGGAGGAAGGTTGGGTGGCGACGGCAACCGGTCCGCCATTGCCGCCGGGACCACGGCCCATCGGGGCGCCGGCTCCACCGGAGGCCTGTTGGGCCTGGAACTGGCGGATCAGCTCGCCCGGGGTCGGCAGGTCGGCGGCGTAGGACAGGCGGACGATCACCATCTCCAGCGCCTGCTGCGGCACCGGGGCGGCCTGCACCTCGTTCAGCCCCTTCAACAGCAATTGCCAGGCACGGGTCAGCGCCGGCATGCCGAGCTTGGTCGACAGCGAGGCGCCGCGCGTGCGCTCGGCTTCCGGCAGGGAGGGGTCGTTGGCGCTGTCCGGCACCACCTTCAGGCGGGTCAGATTGTGGACGAGGTCGAGCAGATCCTGGAGGATCACCACCGGATCGGCGCCGACGCGGTGCAGGTCGGCCAGGATGTCCATCGCCTCGGCCGGCTTGGCGGAGACGGCGGCCTCGAACAGGTCGATGACGCGGGTGCGGTCGGCCAGTCCCAGCATGTCGCGCACCTGCTGCGCGGTGACGGTGCCGGCGGCGAGTGCTATGGCCTGATCGAGCAGCGACAGACCGTCGCGCACCGACCCGTCGGCGGCCCGCGCGATCAGCGAGGCGGCGTCGCCCTCGATGTCGGCGCCTTCCAGGGCGGTGACGCGGGTGAAATGTTCCTTCAACACCTGGGCGTCGACGCGGCGCAGGTCGAAACGCTGGCAGCGCGACAGCACCGTCACCGGCACCTTGCGGATTTCTGTGGTGGCGAAGACGAACTTCACATGGCTCGGCGGTTCCTCCAGCGTCTTCAGGAGCGCGTTGAACGCGCTCTTGGAGAGCATGTGGACCTCGTCGATGATGTAGAGCTTGTAGCGGGCCGAAACGGGCGCGTAGCGCACGCCGTCGATGATCTCGCGGATGTCGTCGACGCCGGTGTGGCTGGCGGCGTCCATCTCCATCACGTCGACGTGGCGGTCTTCCGCGATGGCGCGGCAATTGTCGCAGACGCCGCAGGGGCTGACCGTCGGCCCGCCGGTGCCGTCCGGGCCGGTGCAGTTCAGCGCGCGGGCGATGATGCGGGCGGTGGTGGTCTTGCCGACGCCGCGCACGCCGGTCAGCATGAAGGCCTGGGCGATGCGGCCGGACTGGATGGCGTTGGTCAGGGTGCGGACCAGCGCGTCCTGGCCGATCAACTCGTCGAAGGTCTTCGGCCGGTATTTGCGCGCCAGCACCCGGTAAGCCTGCCCGGTGGCGGGAGCGGAGGCGGCGGTGATTTCGGCTGTGGTATCGGTCACGCGGCTGGCCTGTCGAAACGACGGGAGGGGAATTTCGGGCCGCAGGATAGCGTCCCGGCACCGCGCTGTCGCCGTCTGTTTCGTGCTGGCAATTTTTGCAGAGGGTGGGAGACTGGACGAACGACCCGAGCCGTAACTCGTTGCGGCTGCTTCCTTCCGGACCTGACCGGGTTGGCGAGGGACTCGTCCGACGCCAGTCTCCCGCCGCTGTTATGGGCATTCGCGCGGCGGGATGCAAGGGGAAACGGGTCGTGGGTCAGGGCAGCGTGGCGGATTATGGGCAATTATTTTTCGGACTGTAATTTATGGTTCCAGCCATAATCGGTCATAAAGGGGGTTGTGGAAGCCTTTGTCCTCCCACGGGCGGCCAGGACCAATGAAAAAGGGGGATGCCGCGGCACCCCCCCCCTTCTCGACTGCGTGGGATCAAACGCCCCTTACTTCTTCAGCGCCGCCACACCCGGCAGCTCCTTGCCTTCCAGCCATTCCAGGAAGGCGCCGCCGGCGGCGGACACGTAGGTGAACTTGTCCTCGGCCCCGGCATGGGCCAGCGCCGCCACGGTGTCGCCGCCGCCGGCGACCGACAGCAGGCCGCCGGCCTCGGTGCGGGCCGCCACCAGACCGGCCACCCCGTTGGTGCCGGCGTCGAAGGGCTGGATCTCGAAGGCGCCGAGCGGACCATTCCAGACGATGGTCTTGGCGCCCTGGAGCTTCACGCCCAGGAACTCGACGGTCGCCGGGCCGATGTCCAGCGCCATCTCGTCGGCGCCGATGGCGTCGAAGGCGACGACGCGGTTGGCGGCACCGGCCTTGAACTCCTTGGCGACGACGAAGTCCTTCGGCAGCAGGATCTCGCAGTTTGCGTCCTTGGCGGTCGCCATGATGGCGCGGGCCTGGTCGGCCATGTCCTTCTCGCACAGCGAGGCGCCGACGTCGGTGCCCTGGGCGAACAGGAAGGTGTTGGCCATGCCGCCGCCCAGCACCAGCAGGTCCACCTTGCGGACCATGTTGCCGAGCAACTCCAGCTTGGTGGAGATCTTCGCACCGCCGACGACGGCGGCGACCGGGCGCTCCGGCTTCTCCAGCGCCAGCGTCAGGGCCTTCAGCTCGGCTTCCATCAGGCGGCCGGCGGCGTTCGGCAGCAGGCGGGCGACGCCCTCGGTCGAGGCATGGGCGCGGTGGGCGGCGGAGAAGGCGTCGTTGACGTAGAGGTCGCCCAACGCGGCCATCTCCTTGGCGAAAGCCGGGTCGTTCTTTTCCTCTTCGGCGTGGAAGCGGGTGTTCTCCAGCAGGACGATGGCGCCGTCATGCACCTTGGCGATGGCCTCCTTGGCCTTGTCGCCGACGCAATCCTCGGCGAAGGCGACCTTCTGGCCGACGGCGGCGCTGAGAGCGTCCAGCACGTTGCGCAAGGAGTTCTTGGCGTCCGGACCGTTCTTCGGGCGACCGAAATGCGACAGGACCACGACCTTGGCGCCCTTGGAGGACAGCTCCTTCAGGGTGGGGGCGAGGCGGTCGATGCGGGTGGTGTCGGACACCTTGCCGTCCTGCATCGGAACGTTCAGGTCGGCGCGGACCAGCACCGTCTTGCCGCTGACCTCAAGGTCGTCGATCGTGTTGAAATCGGTCATCGTCACACTTCCCCAATTATGGCCGGTCCCATCGGAACAGGCCGTTTCAGTTTGCGGGAACCCAACCACAGGCCTGCACGCTTTGCAACGCCCCAGGGGTGGGGTGAAATGGGGCATAATGACCCTGCAACCACCTGTACGAAGCCATGGTCCGGCTGCTCCGGAACGGATCGGGATGCAGGGCATGGGGGCACTGCAACCGCAGGCTCCTGCAACATTTCGGTAACTTGACCCTGTCCATGGGCTGTGCAAACACCCAACTGTAGGCCATTGGGCCGCAAAACGGGGGTTGAAGCGCAGGCGATGGCTGAGGCCGAGATCAACCGCGAGACGGAATTGAAGCTGGCGGCGAAGCCGGAAGACTTCGACAGGCTGCGCGCCGCTTCCGCCATCGCAGACCGGGCCACCGGCCCGGCGGCGACACGGACCCTGGAAAGCACCTATTACGACACCGAGGACCGCCGGCTCGCCGCGCGCAAGGTGACGCTGCGGGTGCGCAAGACCGGCGACGGCTTCGTCCAGACGGTCAAGTCGGCCCCGGACGAGGACGGTCTCGGGCGCGGCGAATGGGAATGCGCGGTGACCTCCGCCGTTCCCGACCTGACGCTGATCGCCGATGCCGAAGCCATCGAGTTGCTGGGCTCGCTCAGTGACTCGGACCTGCGGCCGGTCTTCACCTCCATCGTCGAACGCACCACCCAGGACGTGAGGCTGGGCGACGGCGACGACGCCACCGTGATCGAGATCGCTTTCGACCGTGGCCGGATCGAGCTGCCGGACGGGCAGTCGCGCGACCTGTGCGAGGTCGAACTTGAACTCAAGAGCGGCATGCCCGCCGCGCTCTACGATCTGGCGCAGGAACTGGCGCAGGCCGCACCGCTGCGGCTGGAGATGCGGACCAAGGCGGAACGCGGCCACGCGTTGGCCAGCGGCTTGGCCGAAAAGGCCCTGAAGGCGGAAAAGCTGTTGCTCGACCCCGAAACCACGGTCGAGGGTGCGGTGGGTCGGATCGTGCGCGCCTGCATCGCCCATATGGTGGCGAACGAGGCGGTGACTCTGGCCGGCGAGGATCCGGAGGGCGTCCACCAGATGCGCGTGGCGCTGCGCCGGCTGCGCTCGGCCACCGCGCTGTTCCGGCCCTTCATTCCGGCCACGCAATATCTGTGGCTGGTCGGCGAGATCAAATGGCTGGCCGGCAGCCTGGGGCCGGCGCGTGACTGGGACGTGTTCGGCGAGGAGCTGCTGGCACCGGTGCGCGACGCCTTCCACAAGGCCGACGGGCATGGCCGTTCGGCGGTCGAGGATCTCGACGCGCTGGCGGCGGCGGCCGAGGCCAAGCGGCTGCGCGCCTATGAGGGCGTGCGCGAGGCGATCCGGTCGGACCGTTACACCGCCTTCCTGCTGGGCGTCGGCAGCTGGGTGGAGAAGCGCGGCTGGCGCGACCAGCCGGTCAGCGAGGAATCGGTGCGGCTGTTCCAGCCGGTGATCGGGCTGGCCGACCATCTGCTGAACAAGCGCCACAAGAAGGCCAAGCGGGCCGGCCACGGCTTCGCCCATCTGCCGGTGGCCCAGCGCCACCAGCTGCGCATCGCCCTGAAGAAGCTGCGCTATGCCGTGGAGTTCTTCCGCAGCCTGTATGACGACAAGCCGGTGCGCCGCTACATCCAGCAGATGGCCGCCTTCCAGGACGCGCTGGGGCATCTGAACGACGTGGCGACGGCGACCCGGCTGTTGCACGAACTGCATGACGACGGCAGCCGCTCGGCCCCCGGCGAGCCGCGCGCCGCCGGCATCGTCATCGGCTGGCATGCCCGCGGGGTGGCCGACACCGAGGCGGCGCTGGTCGCCCTGTGGCATGATTTCATCGACACCAAGCATTTCTGGTCGAAGCCGGACGCCGGGGTGTAGAGTCCACGGCCATGCTCACGATCCTCGTCGCCAACATCAAGGGCGGCTGCGGCAAGACGACCGTCGCCACCCATCTCGCCGCCGCGTCCGCCGCGGCCGGCCTGTCCACCGTGCTGGCCGACGTGGACCGTCAGCGCTCCTCGCTCGGCTGGCTGGAGCGCCGGCCGGAGAAGGCGCCGGCCCTGGTCGGGCTCGACTGGGCCAAGGACTTCACCGACACGCCGCGCGGCACCAAGCGGCTGGTGATCGACGCGCCCGCCGCGCTGAAGACCAAGCAGATCGAGGATCTGGTGAAGATGGCCGACATCGTCGTGCTGCCGGTGCTGCCCGGCGCCTTCGACGAACAGGCGACCCAGCGCTTCCTGGTCAAGCTCGACGAGCTGAAGCGGATCGCCAAGAAGAAGACAACGGTGGCGGTGGTCGGCAACCGCATGCGCGCCCGCACCAAGGCCGCCGACCGGCTCGACCGTTTCCTGGGCGGCATCGGCCATCAGGTGGTGACGCGGCTGCGCGACAGCCAGATCTATGCCGACGCGGCCGAAAGCGGCCTCAGCCTGTTCGACATGCCGGGCAAGCGCGCCGCCGAGCATCGCGGCGACTGGCAGCCGCTGCTGAGCTACATCGACGGGGTCTGAGGGGCAGGCACAAGGGCCTCACCCCTGCGGACAGCCCTCCTGCCGCCAGCGGGCGAGATAATCGTCCAGGCCGCGGCCGGGGATCTCGTCGAACCGGCGCTCCAGCGCCAGCAGGCTGTCCATGCGGTCGATGCGGAAGCTGCGGAACTCCTCGCGCAGCTCGCACCAGGCGCCGAGCGTCCACACACGCCCCCAGAAGAACAGGCCCAGCGGCTGGACCGCGCGGGCGGAATGGGTGCCGTCCTGGCGCCGGTAGTCGAACATCACCACGCGTCTGGCGTTGATGGCACAGCGCAGCACGTCCATCCGGTCGCGCAGGGCGGCGGGGAAGGAGAAATCGGGGACGAAGACGCGGCTGTCGGCCAGTTCGCGCCGCCGCGCCTCCGGCACCGCCGCCTCCACCTTGTCGAGCGCGCGGGCGGCGGCATCGGCCAGCGCGCCGCCGACCCAGGCGCGGGCGAGGCGGGCGCCGACGACAAGCGCCTCCACCTCGTCCCGGGTGAACATCAGCGGCGGCAGGTCGTAGCCGTCGCGCAGCAGATAGCCGACGCCGGCCTCGCCCTCCACCGGCACGCCGGAGGAGGCGAGGTCGCGCATGTCGCGGTAGACGGTGCGCTCCGACACCTCCAGGCACCGCGCCAGCTCGGCAGCCGTCACCAGCCGCCCCTTGCGGAGATGCTGGACGATCTGGAACAGACGGTCGGCGCGGCGCATGGCGGCGGTTCCGGCAGGGAGGATCAGTGCATCGAATAGAGGCCGATGCGGTTGCCCTCGCTGTCGATGAGCTGGGCGAAATAACCGATTTCGGGGGTGATGAGCGTCTTCGGCACGACGATGCGGGCGCCGGCCTGCTCGGCACGGGCCAGCGGGGCGGACAGGTCGTCGCCGCCGTTCAGATAGACGGTGGTGCCGTCGGCGCTGGGCTTGCAGCCCTCATGCTGGATCAGGCAGCCCTTGACGGCGGTGCCCTCGGCCGGGAAGACGGCCATGGTCATGCCGCTGGGGCAGGGTTCCTGGACCAGCTTGGTGGCGAAGACGGTCTCGTAGAAGCGGACGGCGCGGGCGAGGTCGGTGACGGGAATCTCGAACCAGGTGACGACGTGCGGGATGGTCATCGGAGTGGCTCCTGACAGAGGGGAGGGAGATGTTCGTGGTTCGTGCCGGCACGCCCTCTTGATAGCACACCTCCTCCTGACAGCGTGATGTCAGGAGCAATCGGTCCCCTCAATGAAAATTGCGGCCCTTGGGGAAGGGGCCGGCGGCGGGGCGGTCCTCGCCGGTCAGTTCTGCCAGCCGGTGGGTCAGGTCGATCAGCGTTTCCACGCGCAGATGCACCACCCCGTCGTGATTCTGTACCCGGCCGGTGGCGGCCAGCATCCGGGCGGTCATGATCGGGCGGCGGAAGGTCTCGAAGGCGTCGGGCATGACGACGAGGTTGGCGATCCCGGTCTCGTCCTCCAGCGTGAGGAAGACGATGCCCTCGGCGCTGCCCGGCCGCTGGCGGACCAGGACGAGGCCGGCGGCGGTCAGGCGCCGGCCGTCGCGCGTCTGGGCCAGCCGCTCCGCCGGAGTGATGCCGGGCAGGCCGTCGCGCAGCAGGGCCAGCGGGTGGGCCTTCAGCGACAGGGACAGGCTGCCGTAATCCATCACCACATGCTCGCCCAGCGCCATGGCGGGCAGGGGGGCTTCGGGTTCTTCCGCCATCGGGCCATCAAGTCTCTCGAACAGTGGTAGCGGCGTGTCGCCCAGCGCCCGCACCGCCCACAGCGCCGCCCGGCGGTCGAGCCCGACCGAGCGGAAGGCGTCGGCCTTGGCGAGTTTTTCCAGCACCGCGACCGGCAGGCGGGCACGGCGCCACAGGTCGTAAGGGTCGCGATAGCCGCCGGCGCGGGAAAGGACAATCGACTCGGCGTGCTCCGGGGTGAACCCCTTGATGAGGCGGAGGCCGAGACGGAGGGACGAGAAGCCCTCCACCGCGCAATCCCATTCCGACAGGTTCACATCCGGGGGCAGCACCGTCACGCCATGCTCGCGCGCATCACGGACGATCTGGGCGGGGGCGTAGAAGCCCATCGGCTGGCTGTTCAGCAGGGCGGCGGCGAAGATGGCGGGATGGTGGTGCTTGATCCAGGCGGAGACATAGACCAGCAGGGCGAAGCTGGCGGCGTGGCTTTCCGGGAAGCCGTATTCGCCGAACCCCTCGATCTGCTTGAAACAGCGCTCGGCGAAGGCGGGGTCGCAGCCTTTGGCGGTCATGCCGGCGATGAACTTGTCGCGGAACCGCTGGACCTGCCCGGTCTTGCGGAAGGCCGCCATGGCGCGGCGCAACTGGTCGGCCTCCTCGGCGGTGAAGCCGGCGCCGACCATTGCGACCTTCATCGCCTGCTCCTGGAACAGCGGGACACCCAGCGTTCTGCTGAGGACCGGTTCCAGCTCCGGCATCGGATAGGTCACCGGCTCCGCTCCGCTGCGGCGGCGCAGGTAGGGGTGGACCATGCCGCCCTGGATCGGGCCGGGGCGGACGATGGCGACCTCGATCACCAGATCGTAGAACTCCTTCGGCTTCAGCCGCGGCAGCATGCTCATCTGCGCGCGGCTTTCGACCTGGAAGACGCCCAGGCTGTCGGCCCGCCCCAGCATCCCGTAAACCGCGGGATCGTTCTGGGGTACGGTCGCGAGCGTCCAGCGTTGCCCATGCACCCGCTCGATCAGGTCGAAGGCCCGATGGATGCAGGTCAGCATGCCGAGCGCCAGCACGTCGACCTTCAGGATGCCCAGCGCGTCGATGTCGTCCTTGTCCCACTCGATGGTGGTGCGGTCCTCCATCGCCGCGTTGGCGACCGGGCAGAGGTCGGACAGGGGGCCGCGGGTGATGACGAAGCCGCCGACATGCTGCGACAGGTGGCGGGGGAAGCCGATCAGCTCCTGGGCCAGTTCCAGCGTGCGCTTGAGCCTCGGGTCGTCAGGATCGACGCCGAGTTTGCGGGCGCGCTCCTCGTCGACGCCGTCGCGGCTCCAGCCCCAGATCGAGCCGGTCAGCCGCGCCACCAGATCGGCCGACAGCCCCATCGCCTTGCCGACCTCGCGCAGGGCGCTGCGGGCACGGTAGCGGATGACGGTGGCGGTCAGCCCGGCGCGGTGACGTCCATACTTCTTATAAATGTGCTGGATCACCTCCTCGCGTCGCTCATGCTCGAAATCGACGTCGATGTCCGGCGGCTCGCCGCGGGCGCTGGAGATGAAGCGCTCGAACAGCAGATCGACCTCGGTGGGATCGACCGAGGTGATGGCCAGGCAATAGCAGACGGCGGAGTTGGCGGCGCTGCCGCGGCCCTGGCACAGGATGTCCTGTTCCCTGGCGAATCGGACGATGTCGTGAACGGTCAGGAAGTAAGGGGCGTAGCGCTGGTCGGCGATCAGGGCCAGTTCGCGTTCCACCGTGTGGCGCACCGCGTCGGGGATGCCGCCAGGATAGCGCTTGGCCGCCCCCTCCCAGGTCAGGGCGACCAGCGTTTCCTGCGGGTCGCGGCCCTCCGCCACCTCGTCGGGATAGTCGTACCGCAGCTCGTCCAGCGAGAAGCGGCAGGCCTCGGCGATCTCGACCGTGCGGGCGACGGCGTCGGGTTGGTCGCGGAACAGGCGGCGCATCTCGACGGCCGGTTTCAGGTGGCGCTCGGCATTGGCGGACAGGCGCCAGCCGGCCTCGTCGATGGTGGTGTGGTGGCGGATGCAGGTCATCACGTCGGCCAGAGCCCGCCGTCCGGCGCCGTGATAGAGCACGTCGTTGGTGGCGACCAGCGGCACCCCCTCCGCCTCCGCCAGCCCGGCCAGCCAGCGCAGCCGGCGGGAATCGTCCCCCTGGTAGCGGTGGCTCGCCGCCAGATAGAGCTGTCCGCGCGCCAGCCCGCTGCGCCAGGCGCGCAGTTCGCGCAGGAACGACTCGTCACGCCGGTCGGGGCCGATCAGCAGGAACAGCATGCCCTCGGCATGGGCCAGCACGTCGGCGCGGGCGATGAAGCAGTCTCCCTTCGGCGCCCGCCTCTTGCCCAGAGTCAGCAGCCGCGACAGCCGGGCATAGGCGGCGCGGTCGGTCGGGTAGGCCAGCAGGCTGTCGGCGTCGGTCAGGTCGAGCCGGCAGCCGATCAGCACCCGGAGCCCGAACTTCTTCGCCGCAATGTGCATCTGCACCACCCCGGCCAGCGAATTGCGGTCCGTCACCCCCACCGCCGCCAGCCCGAGTGCCGCCGCCGTCATCGCCAACTCGTCAGGGTGTGACGCCCCCTCCAGGAAGCTGAAGCTGGTGGCGACCTGCAATTCGGCGTAACGGACCATGGCAAGGTTCCCCGGCGCTGGCGGATGGGACTCTCAAGGTGCCGCAAAGTACCACCAGCAACATCTCGCGTAACGGATACACCAGATCGCACGCTTCGCGCCGGTCCTCCGGTATGGAGCCGTCATGCCGGGCTTGGGCCTTCCAACGATTGGCTGCCGAGCGGAATACGAGACGGTTGTCAACGCGGCGGGATGGCTGGAGCCGTGGCGGCAGCCAGCGCGCCGGCAGCACCATGGGGGTAAAACACGGCCGTTATCATCGGTGCCACCGCGGATCGGCATCGAACTGGCTATGACGCTGATTAGAGCGCGATCGCCCGGACTGAATCGTGTGAAGCGTGAAACGCGCGTAAAATCGAAAGTTTAGAATCTGTCCGGTGCTTCAATAAGCACCGGACAGATTCTAAACCGGGCGGCCATGAAAAGATGGCCCCGCCAAATGCCGACCTACAGCGGGGCTAACGTGAACGACACTTCAGGATGATGATGCGTGCGTCAGAGTGAAAACGATAGCCGCGTTGTCGCCGCCACTATCAGTCCAGCTCAGATCGTACTGTGGCGGAGAGGTTCCACCGGCACCATCACCGTCCGAAGATGGATTCAAAAAGCTGAGCATAACCATTCCATCTTCGGAATTGTAGTAAATACGTCCTGAAATTCCCGTTGAGGAGCTGTTTGAAGAAGCTTTAAAATAACATGTATAACCTGCTAAAATATCGGTTTGGGGAGACATGTTATCATCCCAAGACCCTGCAAAAAGCTCTGCATTGATCAAGGTTAATTTGTGAGATGTAGAATTATTGAATGTAAATTTTATGCTGTAATCAGTCATTTCATCTCTCCTGTGAAAGCCGATGGCTTGGACGCGGCAAGAAAGCGTGTAGAAACAAAAGTGGGAACCACCGTAGATAATTTTCTACGATTGTTTAAGATCCAAGAATTGATCAATTGAATCAGTCTATGTGGGAAAAGTTGCGGCGTACCTATCGGAGGCACGGGATCAGCCGCATGTGAACGCCGATCCGTTCGGCAATGCTGCGGCGGGTGAACCGCCCCCTTGTTTCCCGGAGGCCGCTTTGGCTGAGTCATGCCGCCGAAGCTTTTGCCCCTCACAAGTCAGGATCAAAAGCCGTTGGTATAACGTGCTTCGGCCTCGGCAGGCGGAATGTCGTGTCCTGGGGGCAAAACCGCGACAAACTCATCTACCCCAGATAGGACTCGACGCCCATGACCGTGAAGCCCTTGTTCTCCGGGAAGCGGGCGTTGACCTTTTCGCGGGCCTTCTTCTCGTCCAGGGCCCAAACCAGGAAACGCCGGCCGCGCTTCCAGCTGTCGAGCGCGGTGGGGGTAAGGTGGGCGTTGACGCGGGAGGCGTATTCGATGTTGACCACCCGCAGAAGCCAGCCCTCATCCTTCTGGGTGCGGCGGTCGTCCAGCACATAGATGCGGCGGTCGCTGGCGCCGGTGGCCTTCAGGCGATGTTCCAGATCCTCGCAGCCCAGTTCGGCCATCGCCTTGCGGCGCTTGGCGTCGCGCAGGTCGCGGGCCTGTTGCAGCGTGACGCGGGCAACCTTCTTGATCCGCTCCACCTGCGCCTGCTTGCGCGACACGGCGGTGGCGATCCGCTCCTCCGACGTCTTCAGCCGGCGCAACGCCAGCAGCAACGAAACCGCCAGCGAGGAGAGGCCGACCAGACCGGCGAAGATGTAGGGCATGCTGTCCATAGCCTGTCCTCGTCTCTCAGCTCGCCTTGGCGACCGGGGTGTCGGCGGACAGGAATTCCTGCATCCGCGTCACCGCATAGCCGAAGGCGGGTGGGTAACGCCGCTCGATCTCCGTCCGCGCCTCCGCCATCGAGCGTGCCCAAACCTCGATCATCTGCGGCTGCGCCCAGCCGGGATCGACCAGCGCATGCTGGCTCTGCTGGACGGCGCCGGTGCCGACATATTTGTTCACCACCATGGCGACATAGCAGGGGCAGCCCTGGACCTCCTCGCCGATCTGGCGGACCAGCCGTTCGCCGGCCTGACGAGAATCCTCGATCTGGCGTTCCAGCACCTTGCGGCGGCGCAGCACATCCTCGACCGCGCCGTCCAGTTCCTTCAGCTCGCGCACGCGGTCGGCGCGGCGGGCTTCGAGCTTGGTCTCCAGCTTGGCGCGGCGGGCGATGATGTCGCGCACCCCCTCCGACCCGTGCCGGCGTTCGATCGCGCGTTCGCCCATCACGATGACGAGTTTGCCGATGCCGAAACCCAGCCCGGCCAGCCCGAAGGCGGTGATCAGCGCGTTGCTGTAGTCCTGCCACATGTGCGAACCCCCGATCGGGACTGCCATCCGGTTGGATGCTTCCAGCGATAGGAGTAACCCCTCGCTTGCCGCCGTTCAATCACTGCGCTGTAACGATATTACACAGAAAACATGGAGCAGCGTGGGGAACGGCTTCACCCCGTCGCGCGTTCGACCCGGTTGCGGCCGGCCTGCTTGGCGGCTTGCAGGGCATGTTCGGCGCGATGCAGGGTCTGTTCGACGCCGGGTTCAAAGGACAGCCAGTTGGCGACGCCGATGCTGGCGGTGATGGAGATCGCCCGGTCGTCCACCAGGATCGGGCTGTCCGCCAGGGCGGCGCGCACCCGTTCCGCCACCACGGCGGCGCCGGCGCTGTCGGTTTCCGGCAGGAGCACGACGAACTCCTCGCCGCCGGAGCGGGCGATGTGGTCGGAGATGCGCAGCGCCGCCCGGACCCGCTTCACCACCCCGCGCAGCACCGCGTCGCCGATGGCGTCGCCATGGGTGTCGTTGACCGCCTTGAAGCCGTCAAGGTCGATCAGGAAGAGGCCGAGATGCCGGCCGTAGCGCCGCGCCCGCGCCAGTTCCGCCGCCGCCAGGTCCAGGAAGCGGCGGCGGTTCCACACGCCGGTCAGCGGGTCCAGCATCGCCATGCGGTTCAGGCGGACGGTCGTCTCCTCCAGTGCGCGGCCGCGTTCGGCGAGCTGCCGTTCCAGCGCCGCCAGATCGGCGTAGGCGCGCAGAGCCGTCACCATGCCGGTGAACAGCCGGCGCGCCGTCAGCTCCGTCTTCGCGGTGTAGCCGTCGATTTCATAGGCGAGCACCAGCTCCTCCTCCGGCACGCGGGCTGGCTGGCCGGTGCGCAGGACGATGCGGATGGCGCGGTTGCCCAGATCCTCGCGGATGCGGCGGACCAGCTGCAGGCCGGCATCCTCGGTCTCCATCACCACGTCGAGCAGGATGACGGCGATGTCCGGGGTTGAGCGCAGGATGCGCTCCGCCTCCGCAGCACTGGTGCAGTCGAGCAGGCGGACCGGACGGCCGCGAAAGCGCAGCCGGGCGAGCGCCAGCCGGGTGACGGCATGCACCTCCGGCTCGTCATCGGCGACCAGAACCAGCCAGGGGGGGCCGCCGGATCGGCAGGATGGCCGCCGTCCGTACCGTCCGGGGCACTCTGCGGCAAGAGAGACTCGTCCGAGGCGAACAGGAAATCATTGGACATGGCTGTCGGCTCGGGACTGTCCACGGTACACGCATGGATGGAAGCACGGGCTCGACCGCGATGCAATGGTGCCGAGTGCCGCGCCTGCGCTATATGGTTTTGCACCTTTTGGGAGGAAATGACGGGGGATCGGTCCCGCCGATGGCGCGTTTCGCCATTCGGTGCTTGCGTGGCCACGCCACCTTAGGCATGGCAGTGTGCGTAGAAATGATCGGAGCTGACCGGGTATGGAAGCAAGCATGGATGGGCGGGAGCATGCGGCCAAGCTGCGCGCGCTCGCGCTGGGGGCGCTGGGTGTCGTCTATGGCGACATCGGCACCAGCCCGCTCTACACGCTGCGTGAATGCCTGACCGAGGGCGGCGGCTTCCCGCTGACGCCCGAAGTCATCCTGGGCGTGCTGTCGCTGATCTTCTGGGCGCTGATCATCACGGTGACGGTGAAGTACGTCATCTTCATCATGCGCGCCGACAACCAGGGCGAGGGCGGCATCCTGGCGCTGACCGCGCTGGCGCTGCGCGGCATGCGGCCGGGACACCGGCGGACCGGGGTCGTCATGGCGATCGGCGTGATGGGCGCCTCGCTGTTCTATGGCGACAGCCTGATCACCCCCGCCATCTCGGTGCTGAGCGCGGTGGAGGGGTTGCATGTCGTCGCCCCCGCCCTGGACAGCTACGTCATTCCGATCACGCTGACCATCCTGGTCGGGCTGTTCGTCCTGCAGCGATTCGGGACGGAGAGGGTCGGCAAGCTGTTCGGGCCGGTGATGCTGGTCTGGTTCGTGACGCTGGCGGCGCTGGGCATCGGGCAGATCGTCCGCTATCCCGGCGTTCTGGGGGCGGTGTGGCCCGGCCATGCGGTGGAGATGCTGTTCAATCATGGCTGGCACGGCTTCCTGCTGCTGGGGGCCGTGGTGCTGGCGGTGACGGGGGCGGAGGCGCTCTACGCCGATATGGGGCATTTCGGCCGCAAGCCGATCCGCGGCGCCTGGTACACGATCGTGCTGCCGTCGCTGCTGCTGTGCTATTTCGGCCAGGGCGCCCTGCTGCTGCACGAGCCGGAAGCGATCGAGAATCCCTTCTTCCATCTGGCGCCGGACTGGGCGCAGGTGCCGCTGCTGCTGCTGGCCACCGCCGCCACGATCATCGCCGGACAGGCGGTGATCTCCGGCGCCTATTCGGTGACCTTGCAGGCGATGCATCTGCGCTATCTCCCGCGGATGGAGGTGATGCACACGTCGGAGCATGAGAAGGGCCAGATCTACATGCCGCAGCTGACCTGGCTGCTGCTGGCCGGGGTCATCCTGCTGGTGCTGAGCTTCCAGACCTCCAGCAACCTCGCTGCCGCCTATGGCATCGCGGTGACCGGGACGATGGTGGCGACGACTCTGCTGGCCTACAAGGTCGCGCGCTCGCTGGGGCGCTGGAAGCTGTGGCAGGCGGTGCTGGCGCTGG